>JBGSWX010000182.1:0-7446 GCA_041751695.1 Burkholderiaceae bacterium
GTGGTCCGCCCCAGCCAGTGCAAGTGCGCGCCCGGCTAACGACGCGAGCCGCTCGAGCGTGACGATTGTCATCAGAATCGCAGGGACCGCAACGATGCAGCCACACGCTCGGCAATCATCGCGCCGACGCGAATGCTGGACTCCTGCGTCACGCCGGCCACGTGCGGCGTCAGAATCAGGTTGGTGCAGCCGACCAACGCCGAACCCGCTGCGAGTGGCTCGTTTTCGAAAACGTCGAGCGCGGCTCCGCCCAACAGTCCCGCGCGCAGCGCCGCCGCCAGCGCTACCTCGTCGATGATTCCGCCGCGCGAAGTGTTGATGACAATCGCGCTGTGCTTCATCGAAGCGATGCGGGAAGCGTTGATCAGCCCGCGCGTCGCAGCAACGAGCGGCACGTGCAGCGAAACGACATCCGCCTCGGCCAACAGCTTTTCAAGGGTGTATCGGGCAACATCGTGCTCGTTCCATGCCGCATCGTTTGCTGCAAGCAATGGATCATGGGCGACCACGCGCATGCCGAGTCCTCGCGCCAAGCGCGCGGTCAGGCGACCGATGGAACCGAAGCCGACCAGGCCGAGCGTCTTGCCGTAAACCTCACGACCTCGGGACAACTCGGCACGCGGCCAGCGGCCCGCCGCGACTTCAGACGACGAAGCGTAGACACCACGCAGGAGCATCATCGCGGCGGCCAAAACATACTCGGCCACCGACACGGCATTGGCACCCGTCGCGGCGATGACCTCGATTCCGCGCGCCGCACACTCGCCCGTGTCGATGTTGTCGAGTCCCACGCCGAGTCGCCCTGCGACCCGCAATTTCGGCGCGTGCGCGAGCAACGCCGCATCAACCTGCGTTCGATTGCGCACGATCAACGCATCGGCGATCTCGAGCGCCGCGTGCAGCTTGCGCGGATCATCGACGAAAGTGGGTTCATACCGAACGTCGAACTCCGTGCGCAATTGTTCGACCGCCGAGTCGTTCATAAACTCGCTTATCAAGATCATCATGCGAGCAACGTCTGGCCGGGCGCGACGCGCGAAAACTTCACTCGTCGCTCATCGAGCTGAAACTCGCCGTCCAATCGCACCGTGACGTACGAAGACTCGGAGAGCGAGCTGCGCTGCGGGAAGTCCTGCCGAAAATGCGCGCCTCGTGACTCGCGGCGTTGCGCCGCGGCACTTTGAATCGCCCGGCTGACGAGAATCAGGTTGGACAGATTCAGCCAGTCGTGCCAGGTCAAATTAAATGCGCGCTCGTTACTCGCCATGCCGATCGTGTTGAGTTGATCGTCCAGTTCCGTCAGCCTTTCGGCGGCACGCGCCAGTCCGGCCGCGTCGCGCACGATACCGACGTCTTCCCACATGCAGTCGAGCAGCGCTTCGCGGATCTGCTCCACATCACCGCGCTTCAGATGGAACGGCCGCTCGGCGTCGGCGAGCGACTGCGCGATGGCCGCTTCATCGGGCACTC
Organism: Burkholderiaceae bacterium; assembly: GCA_041751695.1. Taxonomy (GTDB): domain Bacteria; phylum Pseudomonadota; class Gammaproteobacteria; order Burkholderiales; family Burkholderiaceae_F; genus JACCZX01. The sequence goes on from JBGSWX010000182.1 coordinate 1,471, forward strand.
GCCACGCGCCTTCGGCGCGCACCCACGCCGCCATCGCATCGCCCGCGATACCGCCGAACACGGTCGAGTTCGCAACGCCGTTGCCTCCAAGACGATTGGCGCCGTGCACACCGCCGGTGTCTTCACCCGCTGCAAACAATCCCCGCAGCGACGTGCCGCAATCGCCGTTGAACAGCACGCCGCCCATCATGTAGTGGGCGGTCGGAACGACTTCGACCGCGCCGCCGGCGAGATCGAAACCGCAATCGGCGCAGCGCTCGACCATCCCTTTGAACGCAGCGCGCACTTCGTCCGCGCCCAGATGATTCATCGCCAGGTAGACGCCGCCGTTCGGCGTGGTGTTGCCGGCTCTCATTTCGGCAAAGATGGCGCGCGAGACGATGTCGCGCGTGGCGCGCTCCGCGCGCGCGTCATGCTGCAGCATGAACCGCTCGCGCGCGCCGTTCAACAAATAGCCGCCGGCGCCGCGCAACCCTTCCTCCAATACGGTGCCGGTCATGCGCGTATCGCTGCCGGCGAGCAACCCGGTCGGGTGAAACTGCACCATTTCCATGTCGCGCAGCGTGAGACCCGCGCGCAGCGCCATCGCCAGGCCGTCGCAGCTCTTGTCGCCCGACGGCGTGTGATATTTGTACATCGTTGGCCCGCCGCCGGTCGCAAGCAGCACCGCGCGCGCTTGCACGAACACAAACTCGCCCGTGCGCATGTCGATATGCAGCACCCCGGCCAGCGCATCGCCGCTCGGCGTCTTGACCAACGCGATAGCGCGATGCTCTTCGAGCCGTTCGATGTCGCGCGCCCACACCTGCTCGGCCAGCCGATTGATGATCTCGATGCCGGTTAAATCGCCCTTGTGCACAGTACGATCGAACGTCTGCCCGGCAAATGCCTTCTGATGAATCGTGCCATCGGCGTTGCGATCGAACAGGCACCCCAGCTCGTTCTCGAGTTCGCGCACGCGCTCGACCGCGGTCGACACCAAGGTCCATGCGAGGTCCTGATCGGACAGCCACGCACCGCCCTCGATCGTGTCCATGAAGTGACGCTCGACCGAATCGTCAGCGGCGAGCGCAACGTTGTACCCGCCCTGCACCATGCGCGTGCAACCGCATTTGCCGAGCAAGCCTTTGACGGCTACGGTGATCGATAACTCAGGCGCCGCTCGCTTCGCGTGCAACGCCGCAAACAGACCCGCCCCACCGGAACCGAGAATCAGGATGTCAGTTTGCAGTCGGCGCAAGAGATTCGTTACGCCTTCACGCCCAGCGATCGCAGCGCGTCGGCGCGCCTTGATTGCGCCGCGCTCGCCACCGACGCATACAAACTCGCGCCGTGGCTGTCCATCGCGACCAGCAGCGGGCCGAAGTCGCGGATCGCGAAGTTCCAGAGCGATTCGGGATTCAGGTCGTCGAGGTCAACGTCTTCGATGCGCTCGATCCAGGTCGTTTCGAGCGCGGCTGCACCGCCGATGATCGCCAGATATGCGCCGCCCAGCTCGGAGAATGCGGCCAGCGTCTGGTCGCCCATGCCGCCCTTGCCGATGATGAGGCGCACACCGTAAGTGGACATCAAGTCGTGGGTGAAGCGCTCCATGCGCGCCGACGTTGTGGTGCCGACGCACAGCGGCGCGTAGCCGGCGGGATTTTCTGTGGAGCGCGACACCTGCCTGACGTTCGGCGCGGTGTGGATCACCGCATGGCCGCGCATATCGAAGCGCGTGCTGCGGCCGCGGTCGAACAGGTGAATCAGCGTCGCATCGCGCAGCCCGAACAAAGTCTTCTGCAACGTCACCGTGTCGTTCACGCGCAAGGCGCGCACTTGCTGTTCGGTAATTGGTGTAGCGAAGTCGTAATGCGCCATGCTGGCTAAGAGCGATCGAAGCGACGTTGCTTTCGCTTCTTCTTCGTGCCGCTGCCCTCGTGAAATTGTCTGGCTTTGCCAGCGATTTCACGGAAACCAATCAGACAAAAGTAGGGTTGCACTTTTGTCTGCATGTTAAAAGCCGTATTCGATGCCACGCGCACTGAAAGTCGCTCGTGCGCGGCGCGCCGAATGACACTGCATGTTGACCGCCACCGGGTTCATCGTGATGTGGGTCGCCGCAAGCTCGACGTGCACCGCGAAGGCGGTGCTGTCGCCGCCCAGTCCCTGCGGCCCGACGCCGAGCGTGTTTACCGCTGCACCGAGCGCGGCTTCGAGCTTTGCACCTTCAATATCGCTGCAAACCGAGCCCAACGGCCGCACCGCGGCGCGCTTGGCCAGATGCACGCATAAATCCGCGGTGCCGCCGATGCCGACACCGACGATCGTCGGCGGGCACGTCTTGCCGCCGGCGTTCAATACGCAATCGATCACGAAGATCTTGATCGCATCGACGCCGTCCGCCGGAATCGCCATCTTCAGAAACGAGTTGTTCTCGGAACCCGAGCCCTTCGGGATCATCTCGATCGATAATTCTTCGCCGGCGTCGAAATCGAAGTGAATCACCGGCACCCCGGGTCCGCACGAAGTCTGCTCATTGACCCGCGTTATCGGATGCACGATCGAAGAGCGGAACGGAAGCTCGCGCGTGGCGCGTTCGCAGCCGCGCCGGATCGCCTGCTTCAATCGCGCACCGTCGACGGAGACATCGCGACCTATCGTGATGTTGTAAATCGGAATGCCGGTGTCCTGGCACAGCAGGTTATCGGTGCGCTCGGCCACGGCGATGTTGGTCAACATCGTGCCGAGCACGCGCTGCGCCGTCGCTTCGGTTTCCGTCGCCGACAGCCGCGCGAACCCCGCCTTGATGTCCGGCGGCAACTGCTTCAGCGCTCGCACATACAGTTCCTTGGCGACTGTTTCGACTTCTGCGAGATCTATTTGCAGCATTAGTTGGCGGCAATCTTGCGCTCGCGCACGACGGTGGCCCAGCGCGCGCTTTCACTTTGAATGCGCGTTCCGAACGCCGCCGGCGTCAGCGGCGTCGGCGCCATGCCCTGCACAAAAAAGCGCGCGCGCATGTCGGTCGTGTCGAGCACTTTGGCCACGTCGCGATGAATGCGGTCGATGATCGGCTGCGGCGTGCTCGTCGGTGCCATCAATCCGAACCAACCGATGTTTTCAAAGCCCGGCACCGTCTCGGCCACCGTCGGTACGTTGGGCAATGCGAGCGAGCGCTCCTTGCCCGTCACCGCAAGCGCGCGCAGCTTGCCGCTGTTAATGAAACCGATCGCCGCAGGCAGATTCGGAGTCGCAACGTTGATCTGTCCTGCGACCAGATCGGCAATCGCGGGGCCTTCGCCTTTGTACGGAATGTTCTGAATGTTCAGACCGGTGGTGAACAGAAAATTTTCTGCCGCCAGATGCGTCTGGCTGCCGATGCCCGCATGCCCGTAGTTGAGCGTGCCGGGCTTTGTCTTCGCGAGCTCGATCAGTTCCTTCAACGTTTTCACCGGCAGACTCGGATTGACCACGATAACCTGCGGTCCGCTCGCCACCAGCGTGATCGGCGTGAGATCCTTGCGCGGATCGAACCCCATGTTCTTGTAGATGTGCTGGTTGGCCGTAACGACCGAGCCGGAGGTCATCAGCAATGTGTAGCCGTCGGGCGCCGCCTTCGAAACCTCGGCACCACCGATATTGCCGCCGGCACCGCCGCGATTTTCAACGACGACAGATTCACCCCACAGCTCGGTGAGTTTTTGCGCAAGGATGCGCGTGACGATGTCGGTCGCGCCTCCGGGCGCAAACGGCACGACGATGCGCACGGTGCGGTTCGGATAGTTGGGCGACTGTCCGAATGCGGCGAGCGACAGCAGGCATCCCACAGCAAGAACAAACATGCGCTTATTCATTTAGCGTCTCCATTTAAAGCGACAGCGCAAATGCAAGGCCGACCACCACTGAAAACGCTGCGGCCACCGCCAGCAGCGAACCTTGCCACTCGCGCCAGGGCAGCAACTCCAGCGCGAGCAATCTTATCCCGCCGCCCGCGTGCGCCGCGAGAAGCAGCACCAGGCCCCACTCTGCCGTTTTCACCAGCGGGTTATTGGTCCAGCGCAAAAACCCATCGAGCTCGACTTCGCTCGTTAGCGCCCGACTCAACGCCCAGAAGTGAAACGGAAGAAACAGCGCCAGCGCGAGTCCGCTGACTCGATGCACGATGAACGCCAGATACGCAGAACCACGGGACGAATGATGGCGCGCGCGCGCGCCGTTGCGTCTCATCGCTTTCCCTGACGCATTCAGCGAAACATTCCCCAGGTTGCCGCGAAACCCATCACGGCAAGCGCGACCGCGACAATGATCAGCGTCCAATCGCGCGCGCTGCTGCGCCATTGCAGCCATTCGATCGCGATCGTGCGCAGCCCGATCGGCACATGCACCGCCACGGCGAGCACGAACACTGCATAGAAGGTCAGCCACGCTGCATTGCCGCGCGTGCGCCCGAGAATCTCGGCCCCGGAAAGGCCACCGCGCGTGGCATAGATGATCGTGATCAGGTGAACCGCGACACAAAATGCGAGCACCAGCGCCGATGCGCGCTGAGCGAACCAGAGCCACGTTTCGCGCCGTGCGCTCGAGTGTGCCTGCACTAAAGCTCGCCGTTTAACGCCGCGCGCGCAGTCGCTCGCTTCAGGCCAGCGATCGATGCCGTCGGCGAAATGTGTTTCGGGCAGCGCTGGGTGCAACTCATGTGCGTGTGGCAGCTATGGCAGCCGGCGTCGCCCGCCACCGCGCGCAGTCGTTCGGAGCGTGCGCCGTCGCGCACGTCGTTGATGAGTGTCCACGCGCGATTCAGCGCGGCCGGGCCGAGGTAATCGCTGCGCCAGCTCACCACGTCGCACGATGCGTAGCAGACACCGCAACCGATGCATTCGATGCCCGCCTGCAGTGCTTGCGCCTGCTTGCTCTGCGGTTTGACCGCGGCGAAGTCGTCGTACCGCGTGCGGGTGCCCTGGTAATAGCCTTTCGCGCGGCTCCACTTGTTGAAAAACTCGCGCATATCGGTCACCAGGTCGCGCACGACGGGAAGATTGGCAAGCGGCGCAATTTGCACGCGGTCGTCCTGCGCTACCGCACCGACGTGCGTGCGGCAAGTCCAGCGTGCGGCGCCGTTGACCGTCATCGCGCACGAGCCGCACATGCCGACCCGGCACGCGTAGCGATACGCCAGTGTCGAATCGAGCTTGCGCTGGATGTAGGTGACGACGTCGAGCACGGTCTGGCTGGTCTGGCGCGGCACCTCGTATTCGACATAGCGGCCGTCATCACCGCCGCGCCATACCGAGACCTGCAACACCGCCATCAAGCGCTTTCGTACAGGCGCGTCAGCACGAACTCGCGATGGCCCAGCGCTTCGGCCGCCGTGAGCCGCCCGTTGGCGGTGCGAAACATCATGTCGATCAGCGCGTCACCGGCTTCGTCGGGCGACATTTCACGGCGCAGCAGGCCCGAGACATCGACGTCGATGTGTTCGCTCATCGTGCGCACCGTGCGCGGATTCGCACACAGCTTGATCACCGGCAGGATCGGATTGCCGATCACGTTGCCTTGCCCGGTCGGGAAGAAGTGCACCGTATAACCCGAGGCCGCGCACAGTGTCACCATTTCGGCCGCGGCCGACGAAGAATCCATGAACCATAAGCCCGGGCCGGTCGGCGCTTCGGCCTTGTCGAGCACGCCGTCGATCATGCACTTGCGCCCGATCTTCTGAATGTTGCCGAGCGCTTTTTCTTCGATCGTCGTCAAGCCACCGAGGATGTTGCCCTTGGTCGGCTGCGAGTCCGACAGATCGCTCGTCTTGTGACGGTCGATCACTTCCTGATAGCGGTCAAAGTACTGCATGAACTTCGCGCGCACCTCGGGTGTGCGGCAGCGCTCGGCCACCAAATGCTCGCCACCGGTCAGCTCGGTCGTTTCGCCGAACACCAGCGTCGTGCCGAGCGGATACAGCTTGTCGAACGCGTTGCCCACCGTCGGATTGGCGCCGCA
>JBGSWX010000183.1:0-8923 GCA_041751695.1 Burkholderiaceae bacterium
CGAGACACCGTGACGCTGCGCAAGGAATGCCGGATCGTTGTAGCCGAGCCAGACTTGAGCCGACGCGTCCTCCCACACCAGAGCTTTGAGCGGAAGATCGATGCCCGCCGATTGCGCGCATTCCATCAACGGCGTGCCGCCCTGCGGGTTGCCGAAAATCAAAACCTCGGTGGGCCGCAACGTCTTGCCTACTTTCGCAGCGCCTGCCGCGTGATCGATGCGAGCAAAGACCATGAGGCCGCGCTGCTTTGCTAGATCCTCGAAGCGGTTCAGCGTTTCCTTCGCGCCGTGCGGACTCTTGATCGCGATCAATCCGTCCGCGGCGGCGGCGAGCGATGAAAGTGAAACTAGAACGGCGACGAGTAAAGACTTCGAAATACTCATTAAAACTCCTTGATTGTTATCCGAACCGAACCATCGGTCCGCGCCCTACGCGTCTTGCCGGTACGTACTGGAACCGTACGGCGCGGACCTGAACTCCGGCAGTGACTCTGCGCGCGAAGAAAACTCGCCCAAAGTCGGGTAGTTGCCGGCCGGGACGATTTCGGGCAGCGTCATCTGCGTAAAGCGCCAAGCGACCGCTGCAGTGACTTCCGCTTGAGTGATCGTGCCGCTGGTGACAGCAAGCGCCGTGCGCTGCATCTCGGATTCGAGCGCCTGGTAGGCGGCCAGGAGTTGTCCCGTCACTCGATCCACCCAGGGTTCGTGCAGCTTCTCGGGCGGCCGAAGCTTCCGCTCATAGATGATCTGAACAGTTTTCTCGCATGCGGCCAGAGCGAGGCCGATCACGCGCAGCGCGTGCTGAAGCTCAGACAAATCGGCGGGCATCAGACTCCTGCGCGGAGCGACGAGAGCCTCGGCGTACTCGAGGATCAGCGTTGAGTCCATCAAGACCTCGCCGTCATCGCAGACGAGCGATGGCGACTTGACGACAGGATTGATCTGCTGAAACTGCGCAAACGTGCTGAATACTGAGACGGAACGGTGCTCGAAGAGAATACCCAGGAGCTGCAGCGAGATCGCCACGCGGCGCACGTACGGCGAATCAAGCATTCCGATCAGTTGCACGGCGTGTCCTTATGGCGATAAGCGGGCACGCGTTCTCTCCAGGGCAAGGCTCAAAATTTTCTCGAACGCGATGCGGTGACGACGGAAAGTCTCACTTTGTTTGGCAAGCACCGAGACACGGTCCTTGTCTGGAACTACTTGCCCACCCCGCTCGGTCACCAGGTAATTCCCGGGCCGTTCAAGCGTGGTATGACAGGAAAGCAGTTTCAGTTTCTGCCCATTGAGATCGATCGTGATTTCGATTGCCGGAGCGTCTGGTATTGCAAGCTGCCAATCCTTTGTAACTTTGTTTTCCATTAACGCGGCGGATATCTGTTCAAAAAACCGATCAATCTCTTGTTTCGGTACTTGCGTCATGGGGGGCGGCGGGCCAGTTCGCGACACACGCAGGTTGACCGATTCGGAGCTTCTGCCGGGAAGCGGATAGCCGTCGAGGTATCGAACCGTGATCACGTCCTCTGCGTACGCAGAAATGGACAGAAGGGCAAACAGAACGCCAATGAGAAACTGCAAGGTAAGTTTCATGATCGATATGCCTCACATCGCCATCGAGTCCTCATGACCCACCCTCGGCGACCAGCCATACCACTCTGGCTTTCGCCTGCGCGAGCGCGTCGTCTTCGGTTTCGAAAATCAGAGACGAATAGTGATGCAGCGGAAACCATCCTCTTTGATCCTCGTGATCTCTGCGATATTCCTCGAAGCCAAACGTGCCGTCGGAACGCACGAAGATGTCGACGCAATGAGTCGCTGTCGGATCTTCGAGAGATCTTAAAACCCTGATCGACACCGACTCAGCTCTTGCCCTATGCCAACTTGGCGAGAACCCCGTTCATTTCTTCTCTGGAGAAAGCCCTCATCGTCTGGGTTCGGACGTTACCCCCGCCCGCGATGGCCAATCCAAGCGCGGTGATAGACGCATCATCGGGCGCTTCGAAGATTGCAACGACATCGTAGCTTCCGAGCGTCCAGTAAAACTCCTTGGCGGTAACGCCGAATTTTTTCGCCAGTTCTTTTACGGCGTCGGCTCGCTTCGCGGTGTCTTTGACAGTGCGGACGCCCTGATCCGTGAAACTCGTGAGCACAATGTAGGTTGCCATGATGACTTCTCCTGAGTGTTTGAGGCCCTCGAAACGACGGTCGATGGCGGCACGGCCTCGATGTGCGCGCCTACGGAACATTACTGCCCTGTCTTAGCCACAACCGGGCGCATCGGCGCTTCATTAACGTTCAACTGAAACACGTCGGGTCGGCTGTAGTGGCCGACAACATCGAAGTCAAATTTTCCGCGCCCGATCTCGCCCAGATCGAGTGTCGCCGTCAGGATGGTCTCGCCCTCAAAATGCGGCCCCGCGAGCACCTTGCCCAACGGGCTGACGATCGCGCTGCCGCCGCGCATCAGCACCGAATCGGGCGCATCGCCGAGAGATACGCGCACGCTGCTGGGAAAGTCCTTCTTGCGGATAAATTGGCACGCGGTCAATACGAAGCATCGTCCTTCGAGGGCGACGTGCTGCATCGACGCCAGCCATGTATCCCTGTCATCTGCCGTGGGAGCGCAGTACAACGCAACGTTCTTCGAATACATCGCCATGCGCAGCATCGGCATGTAGTTCTCCCAGCAAATTACCGAACCGATCGTTCCGTAAGGACTGTCGATGACCGTCAAGGTTGAGCCATCGCCGAACCCCCAGATCATTCGCTCCAACGCGGTCGGCATCAGCTTGCGATGTTTACCGAGCAGCCGGCCATCCGGACCGAAGAAGAGAACCGTGCAGTAGCACGTGCCGAGTTCGCGCTCGATCACCCCCATGACCACGTAGCTTCCGTGTGCAGCGGCAGCCTCCCCGAGCCGCTGCGTGTGCGGACCCGGCACCTCAATCGCCGCCTCGAGATAAATCCGAAACTCTTCGCGCCCGGCTGCATCGCGCGCACCGACGACCAGCCCGAAGTTGAGCCCCTTTGGATAGCCGCCGATAAACGCCTCCGGAAAGACGATCACTTTCGCGCCCTTTGCAGCGGCCTCTCCGATCAGGCGAATTGACTTGTCGACGCAGGCTTCGGTGTCGAACGGCACGGACCCGGCCTGCACGACGGCAACGTTCGCGGTCGTCGCTTTTGCGGGCGAAGTCATTGCGGCCTCCTACTGGTCCAATGCAAGCGCGGCGTAGTCATTTGAAGTGATCTCGAACGGATTTCCGTCTGGATCGGCGAAGTACAACGACCACGATACCTGGTGATTTACAGGCTCAATGGTTCGCGCGAGCACCGTGCTGAGGTGAGCGCGCCAGGCAACGAACTGTGTGGCGTCGGCGGCGAGCGCGATGGTGGATCGACACTTTTCTGCCGGCCGCTCGAACAAGGCAAGATGGATCGTTCCGGCTCGATTGCTGATCGTCAGCGGGCCGCCCTCAGGCGCCCAGAATTCCAGGTCGTTGATCCGCGCAAATCCCAACACGCGCGCGTACCACTGCTCGGCGGCGGCGCGGTCGGAGACAAAAACGTGAATGTGATCGATGCACTCGAGTGTGGTTGTCATCCTGTTTTCCGGCAACTAACGTCCGCAGTCTTGCCGTGCTTGTCATACCATGCCTGAAACACAATCAGACTAAGACCGCATTGGCACCCAGGTCAACGTCGACTCTCACATGAAGCTGCTGCCTCCTATCGTATGGCTGGTGCGTCTGCTCGTGGGCGCCTATCCACACTGGGTCGGTTCGGCGCCAACGGCCGCGCAGCGCGTTTACTTTGCCAATCACACCAGCCACATGGACACGATCGTGTTGTGGGCCGCGCTGCCCGGGGCGTTGCGCGCGAACACGCGGCCGGTGGCGGCTAAGGACTATTGGGACAAGCCCGGCATCCGCCGCACGATTGCGAAGGAAGAATTGAACGTCGTCATGATCGATCGCAGCCGGGTTGATCCGGATGCCGATCCGCTCGATCCGCTGCGCGACGCGCTCGCGCACGGCTTCTCCTTGATCATCTTTCCGGAAGGCACGCGTTCAGCGCAGCGGCTGCCGGGCGAGTTCAAGTCAGGCCTGTATCACCTTGCGAGTGATTTTCCATCGGTTGAACTGATTCCCGTTTACATCGAGAACCTGCATCGAAGCATGCCGAAAGGCGCGCTACTGCCGGTGCCGATCATCTGCACGGTGCGCTTCGGCACCGCGCTCAGGCTGCATGCCGGCGAGGACAAGGATGAGTTTCTGCGACGCTCCCGTGATGCGGTCGCTCAGTTGGCAGACTGAAATACATGGGCCTGACGCTTAACGAAACCTTCCTCGCGGTGGCTTGCGCGCTGGCGATCCTGTCGATCGTGGCGACCGGAGCCGGCCAGTGGGTGGCGTCGCGCACGATGGACACGGTGCGCTTGACGCGGCTGGCGATCGTCAACTCGCGCGTGCGGTCTTCCTGGTCGGTGCTTGCGCTTTTTACCGTGGCGTTCGTGATCGGCCCCAACGCGTTGCTGGTCGTGTTCGCGCTCGCATCGTTTTTCGCGCTGCGCGAGTTCGTGTCGCTGACTCCGATCAAGCCATCGGATCATTGGGCGTTGGTGGTGGCGTTCTATCTGGTGATTCCGGCGCAATACGTGCTGCTCGGATTCAGCCGCACCAATCTGTTTGCCGTGTTCATTCCGGTTTATGTGTTCCTGCTGATGCCGGTCGTGATGGCGATCAAACAAGACACCGATCTGTACTTGCAGCGCGTGGCGAAGGTGCAGTGGGGACTGATGATCAGTGTGTACTGCGTCAGTCACGCGCCGGCTATCGCTACCCTGCCGATTCGCGGATACGAAGGACGCGGACCGTTGTTGCTCTTGTTCTTTCTGCTGATTCTGTTTCTGACCGACCTGCTGCAGGTGATCGCCAGCACACTGCTTGGCGGAACCGCACTGAAAGTCAACCTGAACAAGACCGCGAAGGGTGCGCTCGCCGGCGGGGCCGCCGGGGTATTGATCGGCACCGCGCTGTGGTGGATGTCGCCGTTTCTATGGTGGCAGGCGTTCCTGATGTCTGCACTCATCGTCGGCAGCGGATTCATGGGCACGGTGGTGCTGTCGCTCGTCAAGCGCAGCCTCGGCGCAAAACAATGGGATTCAGATCTGGTGCTGACGCGCGGAGTGCTCGAGCGGCTCGATGCACTGATGTTCGCGGCGCCGGTGTTCTGGCAAGTGACGCGCTATATCTGGGTAATTCGCGCCGATGTTTGACTTGCCGACATAGCCAAAGCTCGGGTATGGTGCGGACATGATCGTTTCTGCGCACCGCTTCTACTTTTACTTTTACGGCTTTTTCCAGCCTCTGGCGGAACGAGTCGAACGGCGCGCGTAGACCAAACACACCGAATCGACCCAAACCGCCAGAGACCTGGCGGTTTTTTTTTGCGAGCACCCAAATGGACGGAGCCCGAGCGATGCGCTACATGACCGATGACCTGCGGATCAAGGAGATCAAGGAGCTCGCACCGCCGTCGCACCTGTTGCGCGAATACCCGTGCGATGAAAGGACCTCGTTGACCGTGTTCGAGGCGCGCACGGCGATCCATCGCATCCTGCACGGCGAGGACGACCGGCTGGTGGTGGTCATCGGTCCGTGCTCGATTCACGACCCGAAAGCGGCGCTCGAATACGCGCGCCGGCTGCAGGGCGAGCGTGAGCGACTCAAATCGGAGCTCGAAATCGTGATGCGCGTTTACTTCGAGAAGCCGCGCACGACGGTCGGCTGGAAGGGGCTGATCAACGACCCCGATCTGGACGGCACCTGCCGCATCAATCACGGCCTGCGCGTAGCGCGCGAGTTATTGATGGGCATTAACGTGGCGGGCATGCCGGCGGGCTGCGAATACCTCGACATGATCACGCCGCAATACATCGCCGACTTCGTATCGTGGGGGGCGATCGGCGCGCGCACGACCGAAAGCCAGGTGCATCGCGAGCTGGCGTCCGGGCTGTCGTGCCCGGTGGGCTTTAAGAACGGCACCGACGGCAACATCAAGATCGCCACCGACGCGATCAAGGCGGCGCAGCAGCCGCATCACTTTTTGTCGGTCACCAAGGGCGGGCATTCGGCGATCGTATCGACCAAGGGCAACGACGATTGCCACATCATTTTGCGCGGCGGCAAGAAGCCGAACTTCGATGCGGCCAGCGTCGAGTCAGCCTGCATGGACCTGCGGGCGTCTGGTCTACCCGAGCAGTTGATGATCGACGCCAGCCACGCCAACAGCCAGAAAGATCACGCCAACCAGATCAAGGTGGGCGCCAGCATCGGCCAACAAATAGCCGGCGGCGAATCGCGCATCATCGGCGTGATGATCGAGAGCCACCTGGTGGCCGGCCGGCAAGATCTGGTCGCCGGCACACCGTTGAGCTACGGGCAATCGATCACCGATGCGTGCATCGGATGGGAAGACAGCGTTCGGGTGCTCGACTCACTGGCCGCAGCCGTGCGCGACCGGCGCAACGCCTAGGTCAACGACTTGGAGCCGTCCGTCCGGCTGAGTTGACAATCTTGGCCGCTTCTATCAGAGTGATATCACTTTGATAATGGAGGGCAGGGCCATGCAAAACGCGCCGATCACTAAAGAGATCGAGAGAACGAGCGGCAGTGGCTATCTGTGGGCAGCGATCGGCATCGCACTGATGCTGGCCGGCATCTTCTTCGTGGTACGACCGATGAGTTTGATCGGGATCGCGCTCGGAGTCGTGCTGATGCTGGCAGGCGCGCTGCTGCTCGCCGGGCTGTACATGCTGCAGCCCAACGAAGCGGCGATCCTGTTGCTGTTCGGCGAGTACGTCGGCACCGATCGCTCCGAAGGGTTGCGCTGGGCCAATCCGTTTTACAAGAAGCAGAAAATCAGCCTGCGTGCGCACAATCTGAACGGCGAGAAGCTGAAGGTCAACGACAAGCGCGGCAACCCGATCGAGATCGCCGCGGCGATCGTCTGGCGAGTACGCAACACCGCGCAGGCCGTGTTCGATGTGGAAGATTACGACGTCTACGTCCGCGTGCAGGCGGAAACGTCGGTGCGCTATCTGGCGTCGAGCTACGCCTACGACGAAGGCGAGAACGAGGGATCGGACGAGCCGACGCTGCGTGCCAGCCAGGCCAAGGTCACCGCGGCGCTGATCCGCGAGCTGGCGGATCGGCTGGAGCCGGCCGGCATCGTGGTCGAAGATGCAAAGCTCACGCATCTTGCCTACGCGCCCGAAATCGCGCAGGTGATGTTGCGACGGCAACAGGCCGAGGCAATCATCGCCGCGCGCAGCAAGATCGTGCACGGCGCGGTCAGCATGGTCGAGATGGCGTTAAAGGGTTTGTCGGAGCGCGGCATCGTCGATCTCGACTCCGAGCGCCGTGCCGCAATGGTGTCGAACCTGTTGGTGGTGCTGTGCTCGGAAAACGATACGCAGCCGGTGATCAACACCGGCACGCTGTATCAGTAGGCGCCGCGATGAATCCCCTGGTGTTGTGGATTCCAGGAACCCTGTTGTTCGTTATCGGCGCAGTACTGCTCGGGCTCGGCCGCCTTGATTTCGAAGTGGCGCTGGCGGTGATTGGTGCGGGTATCGCTCTTGAAACGGTCGGCACGCTGTTGTGGGTACGCCAGCGCAAGCCACGCGCCCGTTAGTTCGCTCGGTCAGCAAAGAGTGACGGGCGCCGACAAAAAAGCGTTTCTGCTGCGCGTGGACCCCGCTTTGTGGGCGGAGCTCGAACGCCTGGCGTCGAGCGAACTGCGCTCGGTGAATTCGCAAATCGAATTTCTGTTGCGTGAGGCACTCGAGCGGCGCGGCATTCGACCGAAGGCGTCGAAGAAATCGCGGACTGCTTTGTAAACAAATCTGCCCAGGACAAGTCCTCAATCAGGTGCAACACGAACGCCCTTGAAACCTGCTCTCTCGATAGCCCCTTGCACGACCCCTGTCCGTTTCGCCTCATTCACGATCTGCACGAGCTTGCTTTGCGCCTCAGCCGATCGTTCCTTCGGCAGCGACACGGCGTACCGCCCAGTCGTATATGCCCCAGGGAGTACCTTGGACCCCGGAAGCGCTTCTTCAATCGCCTGCAGAGTGACGGGATTGGCCGCCCAGACATCCACTGCACCGGTCCGGAGTGCCTCGACCGCGTTTCGAACGCCGCCGGGTACGCGTACCAATTGCGCGGACTTCAACGCTCGACTGAGTAGCTGGTCCGACCCGCCTCCCTGCGATACGCCGACCTTGACGCCGGGTCGGTCAATCTGACTGGCATCTGCGAACACCCGTCCTGGGGCTGCGATATACATCGCGTCAGCCACCATGAAGTCGGGGCCGAGGACGGTTTTCTCTTCGACCAACGGACTTCGAACGCCGATTGCAATATCCCATTCGCCCTTACCGAAGCTTTGCGCGTATGTCTCTTGATTGGCGTAGACAACGGCTTCGAATTCAAGACCGAGCCTGTTGGCAATGAACTTGCCGAGGTCGATGACTACTCCGCTCACACTGCCGTCCGGTGCCCTGGATGCCAGGATGGGGCTCGCCGTTTGCACGCCGACACGGAGCCTTCCCGTCGGAGCAATCTCGGAGCTGGAGGCGGATTGACCCCAAGCTGCTGTACATCCAAGTGTTGCGACCAATAGTGTCGCCGACAGAGGGATCGATCGCATAGCTCTCCGATTCGCATTTAACGGAATGACTGCGCTCATATGTCGACCAGACTAAGCAGTGCGCGCCCCATCGACCGGAAACTCGACGCCGGAGATGAATTCCGCAGCTTCGCTTGCGCGATGCCCTTCACCGAATCCGCCGGCGCCGCCAGTGACGATCGCGACCTTGCCTTCGAGCTGGTTCACGTTCTCGGACTCATCTGCG
>JBGSWX010000184.1:0-7163 GCA_041751695.1 Burkholderiaceae bacterium
GCTGTTCAGCCGGCGTGCGATCTCGCCGTAGGAGCGAGTCGTGCCGCGCGGAGTGCAGGCAATCTCGCGCCACACTCGCCGCTGAAATTCGGTCCCCTCGATCGCGAGTGGCAAGTCGATCGGCACTGAGCTGTCTGCGCAGTAAGCGACCAGTTGATCGACCGCGCGCTGCGCCAACGGATGGGTGGCGGGTTTGCACGGCACGTCGTCGGCTAGAAATGAAATTTCTTTGACGTAAGCACCCTCCGTGCGCACGCCGACACGGCCAAACGGGAGCTCAATGACGGCGTCAAACCGCTCGGCAGCACGGGCTTCGTTTCTCGAGGGCGAATCGACAGTGCTCAGCATTGCTTACGCGCCCAGCATCCCTTTCTTCAACGATTCGTCGACCGGCTTTTCGCCCAGCCAGATCATCAGCACCGAGGCGAAAAACTGGGCGCCGGGAATCGGATTGCCGCGCGGCTGACCGTTGACGCTGATGACGGTGCCACCTTCGGGCGTGTAGTCGAAGTTGATCGCGTCGCCTTTCTTGGCCTCGCCGATCGATTTCAACGTCGCCGTGAGCGCATCGATCTGCGGCTTCAGCAACGTCAGCTGCGCTTCGGTGTGGTTGTTCTTCAATCCGTCGTTAAACGAATCGATGAAACTGTCGGCGTCGACATCGCGCAGCATCCGCAGCGAAACCCGCCGTGCACGCTTGTCGTTGATCAGCGTGGCGGCGGTGGTACTCTTTTGCGCGGCATACAGCCCCGCGACGTACACCTTGAAAATAGCGCGGCGGCGCAGGCCGACTCCGTTCAGATTCAACGTCTGGCCGCCGACCTGCACCGTCGGCTCGAACTTCTGCCCTTCCATTTCCACCGGCTGGGCGTGCACCGGCAGCGTCGCCATCAACCCTGCTAACCCGATCATCAAGCTTGCTCGCAGCCTCTTCGTCATCGCTGTCTCCAGCATCATGTCTCCCGCGTTATCGTTGTCGCCTAACTTACGCCGTTACCTGATTCAACCCCTTGGGCAACGGAAACACAACCTTTTCCTGCACGCCTTCCAGCGGACGCACGTTGACCGCGCCGAGTTCCTTGAGCCGCTCGATCAATTCGCTGATCAAGACTTCCGGTGCCGAAGCGCCGGCGGTGACGCCCACTCTGCGCCGGCCCTGCAGCCAATTGGGGTCGAGTTGATCGGCCCGATCGACCAGGTACGCCGGCACGCCGAATCTTTGCGCCACTTCGCGCAGTCGGTTCGAATTCGAGCTGTTCTCGCTGCCCACCACGATGACCACGTCCACTTGCGGCGCCATGAACTTGACGGCATCCTGCCGGTTCTGCGTGGCGTAGCAGATGTCGGCCTTTTTGGGCTCGACGATCGTCGGAAATCTTCGCTTCAGCGCAGCGACGATCGCAGCGGCGTCGTCCAGCGACAACGTCGTTTGCGTGACGTAGGCCAGCGAATCCGGATTGCGGACCTGCAGCCGTTCTATGTCTTCAATGCTTTCGACCAGGTGCATGCCGCCCTCTGCCTGCCCCATCGTCCCTTCGACTTCCGGATGGCCCAGATGTCCGATCATCACGATCTCGCGGCCGGCCGCGCGCATCTTTGCGACTTCGACGTGGACTTTCGTCACCAGCGGACACGTCGCGTCGAATACGCGCAGTCCGCGCTGCTGCGCATCGCGCTGCACCGCTTTCGACACGCCGTGCGCAGAAAAGACGACGATGCCGCCGGTGGGCACCTGGTCGAGCTCATCGACGAACACCGCACCCCGCGTGCGCAGATCTTCGACCACGTATTTGTTGTGCACGATCTCATGCCGCACGTAAATGGGCGCGCCATGCACGGCAAGCGCGCGCTCGACGATCTCGATCGCGCGGTCAACGCCGGCACAGAAACCTCGCGGCTGCGCGAGCACCACTTCCATCGTCAAGCCCATCGCGCGTGGTCGCGCTACGATCGAAAAACGTGAGGAATTCCGAGTTTAGTCGAGGTCTGCGCAATGGCGATCAAGGATTGGCCTGAAGGCGAGCGCCCGCGCGAGCGCCTGCTGGCGAATGGCGCACAGGCGCTGTCCGACGCCGAGTTGCTGGCCGTGTTCTTGCGCACCGGAACGCCAGGCCGATCGGCGATCGACCTCGGGCGCGACGCGCTCGCACGATTCGGCGGGCTCAATGGATTGTTCGCGGCCGACGCCGCTGCGCTCGCCGAAATCGGCGGTTTCGGTCCGGCCAAATACACGCAGTTGCAGGCGGTGCTCGAACTGGCGCGCCGGGCGCTTCAAGAAGATGTGAAGCGCGACACCGCGCTGTCGTCGCCCGGCAAGGTGCGCGACTATCTGCGTCTGACGCTGGCTCGGCTCGAGCACGAAGTGTTCGTCGCACTTTATCTCGATGCGCAGAATCGATTGCTCGCCACCGACGAGTTGTTCCGCGGCACCTTGACGCAGACCAGCGTGTACCCGCGAGAAGTCGTCAAGCGCGCTTTGAAGCACAACGCGGCCGCGGTCATCTTTGCGCACAACCATCCGTCCGGTATCGCGGAGCCGAGTCGCGCCGACGAAATGCTCACCAGTAATCTGAAGCAGGCGCTCTCGCTGGTCGATGTCAAGGTGCTGGATCACCTGATCGTCGCCGGTGCGGCGACGGTGTCGTTCGCCGAGCGCGGACTGCTGTAGGCGGTGGCTTGTATATCGGCAAACCCGCCGGCAAACCCTTATACTGCGCGGCTGCGTTCAATTTGCATCAGCGATCTGCACCAGGAGTATTCATGGCACGAGTGTGTCAAGTCACCGGCAAGCGACCGATGACCGGCAACAATGTTTCGCACGCCAATAACCGCACCAAGCGCCGCTTCATGCCGAATCTGCAATATCGGCGCTTCTGGATCGAAGGCGAAAATCGGTGGGTGCGCTTGCGCGTGACCAATGCGGCGCTGCGCACGATCGACAAGCTGGGCATCGACGTGGTGCTGGCCGATCTGCGTGCGCGCGGCGAAATCTAGAGTTAGAAGGGAAACATCATGGCTAAAGGCGCCCGCGAGAAAATCAAGCTCGAGTCGACGGCCGGCACCGGCCACTTTTACACGACGACCAAGAACAAGAAGACCACGCCGGACAAGCTGCAATTCAGCAAGTTCGATCCGGTTGCGCGCAAGCACGTCGCGTACAAAGAGATCAAGCTCAAGTAACCGCATTCCAAATAAAAAGCCCGGCATTCCCGGGCTTTTTTATTGCAGCTGTCGGTCCAGCTGACAGCACTAGCGCCGACTCACGCAGCCGCGTGACGATAGCTGCGCATTCTGAGCGCAGCTTCCTGCAGCGCGTGGATGCCGCTTGCTTCAGCGCGATGTATCCAGTCCTGCAGGTGCGTCAGCATCTGTTCGCGCGACGCCGACGAGCGCTCCCAGGTGGCCAGCAGCTCGGTCCGCATCTCAACCAGCGTCTTCATGACGCCGCTGCGCTTCATCATGTCCGACAGGGAACGCTGTTCGGCCACCGCCAACTGCGACACGTCGCCCCGGCGCAACACGCGCCTTAACCTGGCGAAGCGAGCGTGCTCGTCGCCCGACAAGCCCAGTTTTTGCAGCTCGTCGCGATGTGCCGCCTTCAGCGAGCGCGCATATTTGGCGAGCAGATCGTAGCGATTGGTGATCACGGCCTGCAGGGTTTCAAGATCGATCGCGCGCTTGGGTTCTGCCACCTGCGGCTTGGGCGCGACGCGCAGCACTTTGGCCAGGCCAACCGCTTGCAGCGCGCGGATGTACACCCAGCCGATGTCGAATTCGTGCCACTTGTTCGAAAATTTGGCTGACGTCGGATAGGTGTGATGATTGTTGTGCAACTCTTCACCGCCGATCCAGATGCCCCACGGCACGATGTTGTTGCTGGCATCGGGCGAGTCGTAGTTGCGATAGCCCCACCAGTGCCCGATACCATTGATGACGCCCGCGGCGTGAAACGGAATCCACAGCATCTGTATGCCCCAGATGGCGAGCCCGGCGAATCCGAACAGGATTAAATCGGCGCCGACCATCAAGCCCACGCCCTGCCACGTGAAACGCTCGAATATATTGCGCTCGATCCAGTCGTCCGGCGTTCCATGCCCGTAGCGCGTCAGCGTGTTGGCGTTCTTCGCTTCTTCCATGTACAGCTCGGAGCCGGTCCACAGAACGGCGTTGATGCCGCGCGTCTGCGGGCTGTGCGGATCTTCGGCGGTCTCCACGCGGGCGTGGTGCTTGCGGTGAATCGACACCCACTCCTTGGTCAGCATCCCGGTGGTCAACCAGAGCCAGACACGGAAGAACATCGCTGCCGCAGGATGAAGATCGAGCGCCCGATGCGCCTGGCTGCGGTGCAGAAAGATCGTCACGGCGGCGATCGTGATGTGCGTCAATACAAGCGCCGCCAGAATCAACTGCCACCAACTCAATTGCAGCAGACCGCCATCCAAAAATTCAAGCAGATACATTCATTTTCCCTAGTTACTGCTATCAAACCTACCGCACTATCAGACCGACAGCGCCCGGATCGTTCGCGCGCTGGTTAACCCTAGTTAACCCTATATTGTACGCAGCGCCTCGTTATAAAGCGTTCGCAATCGGCTATCGAGCGGTGTTTTTCGGGCAATTGACGTTATTTGTCCTCGGCGCGGCCACCGACGACGCCTAACGAGCTCAGCGCGCCGGCAACCGCCGTAATCCGTACTTCGCGCTGCGGCGACGGAATTTCAATCCCCTGGTCGTGAAATCGCTTCAGCACTGCGCGCGCGATCTCCGAGCGGATCGGCAGACTTCCCACCTCGGGGTCGCGAATCCAGAAGCCGATTTGCAGATCGATGCCATCGGCGGCCAAGCCCGTGATGAATGCGGCGGGAACAGGCTCCTGCAACACACGCGTTTGCGCGGCCGCGGCTTCGACCAGAATCTGCAGCGCGCGGTCCACATCGGCGCTGTAGGCGATCGATACTTTCACCACAACCTGTACCGCCGTGCTGCTGTACGAATGGTTGATCACCGGTGTGCTGACCAGCATCTCGTTCGGCACGATCGTCTCGGTGCCGTCGAGCGACTTGATCACCGTATAGCGTGCGTTAATCTGCGACACCGCGCCGTAGAACTTGTCGACCGTGATCATGTCGCCGATCGACAAGCTGCGATCAAGAAGAATGATGAATCCGCTGACGTAGTTGCTTGCAATTCTCTGCAGGCCCAGGCCGAGCCCGACGCCGAGCGCGCCGCCGAACACCGACAACAGCGTCAGATCGATGCCGACGAACGACAACGCCACCAGGACCGCAAGCACCGTCAGCAGCGCTTTGATCAGCCGCGCCAGTACCACGCGCGAGTTCGGCGCCAGCGCTTTGGCGCCCATCAGGTTGGCTTCGATCACCGACCCGGCCCACAGCGCAGCGAGCACCGTCAGAATCACACTCACGACGCCGGCCAGGATGTCCCACAGGCTGAGCGGCGGCTTGCCGATCGGAAAACGGACCGCATCGAGATAGTCGATCAGGTCGTTGAGCAATCCAGTGACGTGCAACGCGAGCATGACCCAGATCGTCAGCGCGATCGCGACTTCGAACGTTCCAATCCAGCCCGCGCGCGGCAGTGAGCGGCGCACGATGTAGACGAACAGTCGGATCGCCGCCATTGCACCCAGCAGCAGTAGCGCGAGCCGCAGAAGATGAACCT
Organism: Burkholderiaceae bacterium; assembly: GCA_041751695.1. Taxonomy (GTDB): domain Bacteria; phylum Pseudomonadota; class Gammaproteobacteria; order Burkholderiales; family Burkholderiaceae_F; genus JACCZX01. The sequence goes on from JBGSWX010000184.1 coordinate 5,683, forward strand.
CGCCCGTCTGCACCACGCCGGTGAAGTACAGCGCCAGCCCGCCCACCACGAGCAACAGCATCGCTGCCACCGGAAATGCGAGACGGCGAAAGCCGTCGATCGAGAACTTCAACACATCGATGCGCACGCTGTGTTGCGCACTCGCAGCCGCCGCCAGGGTTTCGCGCGCTCGCTGATGGATGTGCCGCGCGTAGAACCAGCCTGCAAGCAATGCGACTGCAATGAGCGCCAGTTGCCACGCCTGCGCCGGGTGCGACAGCTCGTTGCGCAGAATGTGTACGACTTCTTCGAACAGCGTCTGCCGGTTCACCGCTTATGCGCGCTCGAATGTGGCGGCAAAAAAGCCGTCGGTGCCGTGCACGTGCGGCAGCATCACGAAATAGGGCGCAAAACGCGCGGCCTGCTCTACGTCGATCGACTGCTCGCGCAGCACCGTGGCGGCAGGGACCAACGCGTACTCCGTTTGCTGCGCCAGGAATTCATCGACCACCTGCTGGTTTTCGCGCGCCAGCAGCGAGCACGTTGCATACACCAGCCGCCCGCCGGGTTTGACCAGGCGCGCCGCCGCCCGTAGCACCGAGCGCTGCAGGTCGTTGACGCGCGCCAGCTCGGTCTCGCTGAAACGCCACTTCAAATCCGGATTGCGACGCAGTGTGCCGCTGCCCGAGCACGGCGCATCGACCAGCACGCGGTCGCACTTACCGTTGAGCCGCTTCACGCGAATGTCCGACTCGCTCCTTATCACCACCGGGTGCACGTTCGACAAGCCGCTACGCTTCAGGCGCGGCCCAAGGCCGGCGAGCCGCTTTTCGTTGACGTCGAACGCATACAGCCGGCCGGTCGATCGCATCAGCGCGCCGATGGCAAGCGTCTTGCCGCCCGCACCGGCACAAAAGTCCACCACCATTTGCCCGCGGCGCGGCTGCAGCAAGCGCGCAATCAACTGGCTGCCCTCGTCCTGAACCTCGATGCGGCCTTCGCGATACGCCGGCCATTGCGTCAACGCCGGCTTGCTCGACAGGCGAATCGCATCGGGGCTGTAGCGCGTCAGGGCCGCTCCGACGTGATGCGCAACCAGTTCTTCGAGCACGTCCGCACGCGTGGCTTTGATGGCGTTGACGCGTAGATCGAGCGACGCGCTTTCCTGCAGCGCCTGGACCAGTGGTGCGGCATCTTCATACTCTCGCTCGAGCTCGGCAAAGAGCCACTCTGGAAGCTCCGCCTGCACCGAGGCCGGTGCCTGCGCCAGATCGATCTGCAGCGCCTGCTTGACGGCGCTGGCGTCACCGCGCAACGCGCGCTCGTCGATGGCATCGAGCCCGTGCTGCCGCGCCAGCGTAATCAGCGCTGCCAGCCGTGGCGCACGCGCCGGATGCGCCGGCTGCATGAGCCAGCCGAGCGTGGCATAACGACGCAACGCGAAGAATACCGCTTCGGCAATCAGGCTGCGATCACGCTGGCCCAGCGCCGCGTTCATGCGA
>JBGSWX010000185.1:0-2189 GCA_041751695.1 Burkholderiaceae bacterium
GCCCAGAACGCCATCACGAGGTACAGAAACATCGACATCCACGCGGCGGGCACGTGAATGAAGATGATGCGGTACGACTCGCCCTGCGTCGCGTCGGTGGGCGCCACAAAGAATGCGATGTAAAGGCCGATCACCGCGAGCACGGCGGCGATTACAAAAAACCAGACCGTCATTTTTCCGGCGAGCGGAAAAAATGTCTGCGGCGACGAGAACCAAAACAGACCGGGCCGAGGACGTGAACCCACGCTGACGCTACTCATGGTCACTCAACAGAAATTCGAAGTGCAATGGCAACTGCCCACGGCGTCAACACTGCAGCGAACAGGGAAAACGCACCGAGTAGAAGGAAGTATGCGGTAAAGCTCACGCCGGAAGATGCTGCGCCGACCGAGCCGGCGCCGAAGATCAAGACCGGAATGTAGAGCGGCAAGACGAGCAAAGATGTTAGCACTCCGCCCCCTCGCAGGCCGAGTGTCAGAGCCGCGCCAATCGAGCCGATCAGCGACAGCACGGGCGTGCCAAGCGCCAGCGATGCCACGAGCACCAGGGTCGCATTGGCGTCGAGATCAAATAGCACGCCGAACGCGGCCGCCATCAAGGTCAGCGGCAAGCCGGTCGTGAGCCAATGCGCGGCCGCCTTGGCGAGCACGATCAACGACAGAGGTTCGGAAGACAGCAGCATTTGTTCGAGTGTTCCGTCAGCGTAATCATTCGCAAATAGCCGTGGCAGCGACAAAATGGCTGCCAGAAGCGCGGCGACCCACACGACACCCGCCGCAATGTCGCGCAACAGCGCAGGCTCCGGACCGATTCCCAGCGGAACCATCGTCACCACCACGACGAAGAAGAACAGCGTATTCACCACATCGGATTTTTGCCGCATCGCCAGCAAGAGATCGCGGCGAATTACCTGCAAAAAGACGCTCAGCATGCCGCTTCACCGACCGAGGCTGCGCTGCCGGCCAGCTCGATATGCTGCTGACGCGGCACATCGATCGCAACGTCTTGATGGGTGACCAGCACTACCATGTTGCCGTTGCCGCAATGGCTTGCGATCAGCTGCGAAAGTGCCGCCACTCCGCGCTGATCGAGCGCGGTAAACGGCTCGTCGAGAATCCACAGCGGCGCCGTGGTGGTTGCGAACAATCGTGCGAGCGCGATGCGGCGCCGCTGACCTTGCGACAGAAACCGCGCCATCGTGTGCTCGAAACCGCCGAGCCCTACCGCGTCGAGCGCGCGTCGCAGGAGTGCATCCTGCGTGTCACGACCGGCGATCGCCTGCGCCACGCTCAGGTTTTCATACACCGTCAGATCGTCTTTGACGCCGTTCAAGTGCCCGACGTAGACAAGCTCGTTCCAGTATTCCTCGCGCTGACGGGCAATGTTGCGGCCGCGCCAGCGCACTTCGCCCGCGCGCGGTTCGAGCAGGCCGCACAGCACCCGCAGCAGGCTCGTCTTGCCGGTACCGTTCGGCCCCGCGACTCGCAGCATCGAACCGGCAGCGACCGCGAAGTCGAGCCCGGCGAACAGCGTACGTTCCCCGCGCTCGCAAGTGAGATTGACGGCGTCGAGCATCGGCAGGCGTTATAAGCGATGCCGGGGCTATGCGATAGTCGGAATATGAGCTCGCATCGTTCGGCTTTCGCACCCACGCTCGGAACACCGCTGTCGCCGGCTGCGGTAAAGGTGATGCTGCTCGGGTCCGGCGAACTCGGCAAGGAAGTCATCGTCGCCTTGCAGCGGCTCGGAGTCGAAGTGATTGCGGTCGATCGCTATGCGAATGCTCCCGGGCACCAGGTGGCGCATCGGTCACACGTGATCAACATGGCCGACCCGGTCGCGCTACGCGCGCTGATCGAGGCCGAGAGGCCGGCCATTGTGGTGCCCGAGATCGAAGCGATCGCCACCGATGCGCTGGCGGCCATCGAACGCGACGGAATCGCACGCGTGGTGCCCACCGCGCGCGCTGCGCAACTGACGATGAATCGCGAGGGCATTCGCAGACTGGCGGCCGAAACGTTGGGGTTACCCACCTCGCCGTATCGCTTCGCCGACTCGCTCGAGCAGCTGCGCGCTGCGATCGACGTCATCGGCCTGCCGTGCATCGTCAAGCCCATCATGTCGTCGTCGGGCAAAGGTCAAAGCCGCGTCGACCGCGCCGATCAGATCGACGCCGCGTGGAGCTACGC
>JBGSWX010000186.1:0-3046 GCA_041751695.1 Burkholderiaceae bacterium
GTGCCCACAAGTGAAGCAACACCACCAACGCCAACACACAGACCGCCCGCCGCAAGGACGGGCTGCGCCACGTGGGGTCGGAATAGCCGGTCGACATGATCGAATTGGACTCGCCTAGCGCTGAAGCGTGCGACGCGCGAACGCGGGTTCTCGAACGCTGGTTTTCGAACGCTAAGATACAGTGGATATGCGCACGTCAATCGCTCGATGAAGCTGGCAACACTGACGGACGGTTCGCGTGACGGACAACTGGTCGTCGTCTCACGCGATCTGGCGCTGGCGCACCATGCAGCAGGCATTGCCGCTCGCCTGCAGACCGCGCTCGATGACTGGAATTTCTTTGCGCCGCAGCTCGAAGACCTGTATCAAACATTGAACGAAGGCCGCGCACGTCACGCCTTTACGTTCGACCCGAAGCGCGCGATGGCGCCGCTGCCGCGCGCGTATCAATGGGCCGATGGATCGGCCTACGTCAATCATGTCGAGCTGGTGCGCAAGGCGCGCGGCGCTGAAATGCCGGAGTCATTCTGGACCGACCCGCTGATGTACCAGGGCGGCAGCGACGACCTGCTCGCCCCGCACGCCGACATCGTATGCCCGAGCGAGGAGCACGGTATCGACTTCGAAGCCGAGGTCGCGGTCATCACCGGCGACGTGCCGATGGGATCGAAGCCGAAGACGATCGGCCAGCGAATTCGATTGTTAATGCTCGTGAACGACGTCAGCTTGCGCAATCTGATTCCGGCCGAGTTGGCCAAGGGGTTCGGCTTTTTTCAGAGCAAACCGGCCACCGCGTTTTCACCGGTGGCGATCACGCCCGACGAGCTGGGCGATGCCTGGCGCGACGGCAAGGTGCATCGACCGCTGACCGTCCACTGGAACGGCAACAAGGTCGGCGAGCCCAACGCCGGCGACGACATGACTTTCAGCTTTGAGCAACTGATTGCGCACGTGGCCAAAACGCGCAACCTGCGCGCGGGGTCGATCATTGGATCGGGCACGGTGTCGAACACCGATCGCAGCCGTGGCTACTGTTGCATCGCTGAGAAGCGCAGCCTCGAAATGATCGAGCACGGTGCTGTCCGAACGCCGTTCATGAAGTACGGGGACCAGGTTCGAATCGAAATGTTCGACGATGCGAAGCGATCGATCTTCGGCGCGATCGAGCAAACCGTTGCGCCGCTGCAGCAAACGTGAGGCCCACATGACAACCAAGCACGCGAGCAATTTGCCCTTTTCGAATCCCGTCGGCGACAGCCTCGAGCTGATGAAAAAGATGTGGGGCTTCGCGGGCCTGCCTGGAATCCCATCACCGGGCAACCTCGCGTCGATGGCCGCGCGCGTTCCGCAGCACTTACCGAACATGTTTGCGCCGACACTGGATGTGAACGAGCTCGAAAAGCGCATCGCCGATCTGCGCGCGGTCGAATCATGGCTCGAACTAAATGCCAGCATTCTGCGCACCACGATTCAAAGCCTAGAAGTGCAGCGCGCGACGATCGCGACCTTGAAAGGGCTCAGCGGCGCAATGATGGCGCCGCTGTTGAACAAGTCGCAGCCGTCGTCGACGCCAGCCACTGAAGTTGCACTGGGGCTCGCCGCAATGCAGGCGGACGAATCGAAGACTTCGACGGCGTTGGCCTTGCCGCCGGCCACACAGAAGAAGATGGGCAAGCGCGCAGGCAAGCAGCCCGCCACCCGCGCGACGGCGATCACAGCCCCGCTGAATCCCGCGATATGGTGGAACACGCTGCAGGATCAGTTCACCCGGATTGCCGCGAGCGCCGCCGCTCCGGGCGCGACGGCGGGAAAATCCGTCAAGAAATCCGCGAAGCGCCGCAAGAAAGGGCGCAGCTAACGAGTCATTCCGTCTCGACTGCGGGCAGAAGCGCGCAGTCGCCATCACGCATGGACGTAGAGCCGCCGACCATAGACGATGCGCTTGTGTGCCGTCTGGTGACGACGCAGTTTCCGCAGTGGGCCGATCTCCCTGTGCGGCGGATTGCACGCGACGGGTGGGACAACAGGACGTTTCATCTGGGCGAGCACATGCTCGTGCGCCTGCCGAGCGCCGCGGACTATGTGGTGCAAGTGGAGAAAGAACAGCAATGGCTGCCAAGACTCGCTCCCCTACTGCCGCTTCCGATTCCAGCCTGCTGGCGATAGGAGAGCCGGCGGAAGGCTATCCCTGGAGATGGTCGATCTATCGATGGCTGGAGGGCACGACCGCCGCGCCCGAGCGCATTGCAGACCTGTGCGCCTTCGCGACCAGCCTCGCGCAATTTCTCATCCCTCTGCAACGCATCGACTCGACGGGCGGACCTTCGCCCGGATCGCACAACTTTCATCGCGGCGGTTCGCTAACGACGTATGACGCCGAGACACGGCGGGCGCTCGCGGTTCTGCGGGGCACGGTCGATGTCGACGCTGCGACCGAGCTCTGGGAAGCGGCGCTTGCGACCGCTTGGGAGGGTTCGCCGGTATGGATTCAAGGCGATGTCGGCGCCGGCAACCTGCTGGTGCAACAAGGCCGGTTGAGCGCGGTCATCGACTTCGGCAACTGCGGGATAGGCGATCCCGCATGCGATCTGTCGATCGTATGGACGCTGTTCGAGGGCGAGAGTCGGGAAGTCTTCCGCGCAATGCTTCCGCTCGACGCCGGTACATGGACTCGAGGTCGTGCCTGGACTTTGTGGAAAGCCTTGATCGTCGCAGCCGGCCTCACGGACGCAAACCCTCACGACCTCGAAGCCGCGCCACCTCGACGCGTCATCGATGAAGTGCTTGCGGATCACGGCCGCGCAGCTAACCGATCGGCTCCTCGATGATCGGCACGGCTGGTGCCGCATCGAGCGTCTCGATGCTGCCGACCCACCAGATCGCAATCAGCGTGGCCGCCGCCGCGATCCATCCGACCCAGTTGTAGTACAACAGCGCACCCGACGGCAGGCGCTGAATCAGCGCGCCGCTTGCGGTAGCGGCCAAGCCGGACCCGATCTGCATCACCGAGCCGTTTAGCGTCATGAACGCTGCGCGTCCGCCCGGG
>JBGSWX010000187.1:0-4531 GCA_041751695.1 Burkholderiaceae bacterium
TCTTCGATAACGCTCGCACCCGCGCGCAGCTCCTGCCGGTAGCGCATCGGATCTTCGCCGCCTTCGCCGGTGTTGCTCTTGCCGCCGATGCGATTCATCGCGATCGCGAGCGTCGTATGCGCCTCGGTGGAGATCGAACCGAGCGACATCGCACCGGAGGAAAAACGCTTGACGATGCTCGCCGCCGGCTCGACTTCCGCCAGCGGGACCGCTTGCGCGGGATCGAACTTGAATTCGAACAATCCGCGCAGCGTCATGTGCCGGCGCGACTGGTCGTTGATCAGCTGCGCATATTCCTTGTACGTCTGATAGTTGTTGGAGCGCGTCGAATGCTGAAGCTTGGCGATCGCGTCGGGCGTCCACATATGCTGCTCGCCGCGCACGCGCCACTGATACTCGCCGCCGGCGTCAAGCTGGGTGGAAAGCACCGGATCGTCGGAAAACGCGGCGCGATGCGTACGGACCGCTTCCTCCATCACTTCGAACAAGCCGACACCGCCGATATTGCTGGCGGTGCCGCGAAAACATTTTTCGACAAACTCTTTCGAAAGCCCGACGGCTTCGAAAATCTGCGCGCCGCAGTACGACATATAGGTGCTGATGCCCATCTTGGACATCACCTTTTGCAACCCCTTGCCGATCGCCTTGATGTAGTTGGCAATGGCCTTATCGGCGCCGGCCTGGTGTAGATCGGCGAGCGTTTCAAGTGCGAGGTACGGATGCACCGCCTCGGCTCCGTAGCCGGCGAGCAATGCGAAGTGATGCACTTCGCGCGCCGAACCGGTCTCGACGACCAAGCCGGTGCACGTGCGCAGACCGACCGCGATCAGATGCTGGTGTACCGCACTGGTGGCGAGCAACGCGGGAATCGCCACTGTCTGGGCGTCGAGTGCCCGATCGGTAATCAGCAGCAGGTTGTAGCCCGCGCCCACGGCATCGACAGCCTGCGCGCACAGCGAGGCGAGCCGCGCTTCGACGCCTGCCTTGCCCCAGGCGAGCGGATAGCAGATGTCGAGCTCGAATGAACGAAACTTGTTCGATGAATAGTCTTCGATCGCCCGGATCTTTTCGATGTCAGCAAAGCCCAGCACCGGCTGACTGACTTCGAGCCGCATCTGCGGGTTGACGTTGTTGATGTCGAGCAGGTTCGGCTTCGGCCCGACAAAGCTCACCAGCGACATCACCAGCTGTTCACGAATCGGGTCGATCGGCGGGTTGGTCACCTGCGCGAACAGTTGCTTGAAGTAGTTGTACAGCGGCTTGGATCGATCCGACAGCACCGGCAGCGCCGTGTCGTTGCCCATCGAGCCGACAGCCTCTTCGGCCGCCAGCGCCATCGGCTCCATCAGCAGCCGCACGTCCTCCTGCGTGTAGCCGAAGGCCTGCTGACGATCGAGCAACGGCACGTCGAGCTTGGCCGCCGAGCCCGGCTTTTCGCCGCCGGAGGAAAGGTCATCCAGCTTGATGCGAATGCGCTTGATCCATTCCTTGTACGGCTTGCTCGACGCGAGCTGCTGCTTCAACTCGGCGTCGTCGATGATTCGACCCTGCTCGGTGTCAATCAAAAACATCTTGCCGGGCTGCAGCCGCCACTTCTTGATGATTCGGCTTTCCGGAATAGGAAGCACTCCGACCTCGGAGGCCATCACGACCATGTCGTCGTCGGTGACGATGTAGCGGGCCGGGCGCAGGCCGTTGCGATCGAGCGTGGCGCCGAGGCGAACGCCATCGGTAAACGCGATCGCCGCCGGGCCGTCCCACGGCTCCATCATCGCTGCGTGATATTCGTAAAACGCGCGTCGCGACTCGTCCATCAGCGTGTGCTGCTCCCACGCCTCGGGAATCATCATCATCATCGCGTGCGCGATCGGGTAGCCGCTCATGACCAGCAGCTCGAGCGCGTTGTCGAAGCACGCGGTGTCGGACTGGCCTTCGTAGATCAACGGGAATAATTTCGCAAGATCGCCGCGCAGCACCGGCGACGACATCACGCGCTCGCGCGCGCGCATCCAGTTGAAGTTGCCCTTGACGGTGTTGATTTCGCCGTTGTGCGCGACCAGGCGATACGGATGCGCAAGCTCCCACGACGGGAACGTATTAGTGGAGAAGCGCTGATGCACGAGCGCGATCGCAGAAACGACGCGCGGGTCGCGCAGATCCTTGTAATACCGGCCCACCTGATCGGCGAGCAAAAGACCTTTGTAAACGACGGTACGCGTCGACATCGACGGTACAAAATATTCCTTGCCGTGCTGGAGCTTCAGCGCCTGAATCTTGTGGCTCGCTGTCTTGCGAATCACGTACAACTTGCGCTCGAGTGCATCGGGCACCATCACGTCGGCGCCGCGGCCGATGAAGATCTGCCGGATCACCGGCTCCCGGTCTTTGACCAGCGGCGACATCGGCATCTCGCGGTCTACCGGCACGTCGCGCCAGCCAAGAATCGTTTGGCCTTCAGCTCGAACCGTCCGCTCGAGCTCCTGTTCGCACGCGAGCCGCGACGCGTGTTCGCGCGGCAGAAAAATCATGCCGACGCCATACTCGCCCTGCGCAGGCAGCTTGATGGCGTGCCGGGCAAGCTCGTCTCGATAAAACGCGTCAGGAATCTGAACCAGGATGCCGGCGCCGTCACCGCACAGCGGATCGGCGCCCACGGCGCCGCGATGGTTGAGGTTCTGCAGGATCAACAGTGCCTGTTGAACCAGCGAATGACTCGCTCGCCCCTTGATGCTCGCCACGAAGCCGACGCCGCACGCGTCGTGCTCGCTGTCAGCGGCATACAACCCATGCTGGGTTGCATGATCAACCGCCTTGATCAGGTCATGCGGGGACATTCCGGCTCCTAAAACTCCCTGTCACTTTACTGCGTCGCAGCAACTGTTTCAATACAGCCAAAGCTGCCGCTCCGCCCTCGTTACGCAAAAACAGCCAATCGGCGTCAGAAAACGGCTTCAGTCGTCAACGGCGAAAAGACGCTGATGCTCCTTGATGGCATAGCGATCGGTCATGCCGGCCACATAGTCTGCAATCGCGCGCGGAGCGTTGACCGCGGCGCGAATTTGGTGATCGCTCGGAAGCAGCTTCGGCTCTTGCTGAAACGCTGCGAATAAATCGGCCACGATCCGCCGCGCTTTGGCCGTCATCCGCATCACGCGATAGTGCCGATAGAGATTGTCGTGCAGAAACGACTTGAGGTGGTTTGCCTCACGGCGCACTTCGGCCGAGAAAGCGGCCAGAACACCGCACGCACGCACCTCGTCGCCGCTGGCGGGCGCTGCTTCCGCGATGCGGCGCCTGGTTTCTTCGGTCAGGTCAACGATCAACGTATTGATCATCCGTCTGACCGTTTCGTTGATCACGCGCCGTTCGGCCAGGCCTGGATACTCGGCCCGCACGGCGGCTGAATGACGCGCGAACAGCGGCACACCCTCAAGCTGTTCCAAGGTCAACAGACCGGATCGGAGTCCGTCGTCGATGTCGTGATTGCTGTAGGCGATCTCATCGGCCAGATTCGCAACTTGCGCTTCCAGGCCCGGTTGCTGTTTGGCAAGGAAGCGTTGCCCGACATCCCCCAAAGTGCGCGCGTTCTTGACCGAACAGTGCTTCAGAATTCCTTCGCGCGCTTCGAAGGTCAGATTGAGGCCGTCGAATGCGGCGTAGCGCTCCTCGAGCTCGTCAACCACGCGCAGCGATTGCAGGTTGTGCTCGAAGCCGCCGTACGCTTTCATGCAGTCATGCAGCGCGTCCTGCCCCGCATGCCCGAACGGCGTGTGACCTAGGTCGTGCGCCAGCGCAATCGCCTCGAGCAGATCTTCATTCAGGCGCAGGTTGCGGGCAACCGCGCGGCCGATCTGCGCCACCTCGAGCGAATGCGTCAGCCGCGTCCGAAACAAGTCGCCTTCGTGATTGACGAACACCTGCGTCTTGTATTCGAGCCGGCGGAACGCCGTTGAATGAATGACGCGATCACGATCACGCTGAAACTCGGTGCGGGAAACCGGGGCGGGCTCGGAATGCCGGCGGCCGCGCGAGCGATCCGCATGCGCTGCATACGGTGCGAGCGCTGCATCGCTCATACAAAGCCGCCGGCCAGAAGCGTCTGGAGCACGGCCTGCTGCGGCACCGAGCGCTGCGAAGCCTTGCCGATGCGGTCGATAACGATAAATCGTGTCTGGCCGCCGTCGGTCTTCTTGTCGCCGTGCATCGCTTCGATGGCACCCGATGCGGACAGTCCGTCGATGCGTGTGGGCAGGCCGGCACTGGCCACGGCGGCCCGGATCCGATGTGCGTCCGACGCTGCCAGTGACCCCACCGCGTGCGACAACTGCGCGGCCAGCACCAAGCCGCACCCGACCGCTTCGCCGTGCAGCCAGCGCGAATATCCGGTCATCGCTTCAATCGCGTGGCCGAAGGTGTGGCCGAGGTTCAACAGCGCGCGCTCGCCGGCCTCCTTCTCGTCGCGCGCGACAATCGAAGCCTTGATCTCGCAGGATCCGGCGATCGCTTCGGCGAGCGCCCCGCCGTCGCCAGC
>JBGSWX010000188.1:0-3260 GCA_041751695.1 Burkholderiaceae bacterium
GAGCCTGTACGGCCACTGCGACCAGATGCGCTCGCAGATCGAGTTGGCGCAGCGCGAAGGTGTGCAACTGGTTCTGATCGCACCGATGGTGTGCGGCGTCGCCACGCTGGTCGCGCTGAAACGCGAGTTCGGCGACACGATGTTCATGGCTCATCCATCGCTCGGCGGCCTTCGCATCGCGCCGCAGGCGCTGTTCGGCAAACTATTCCGCCTCTTCGGTGCCGACGCGATGATCTTCCCGAATCACGGCGGAAGGTTTTCCTTTGCGCGCGAGGAATGCCACGCAATCGCCAGGCACAACACGCAGCCGTGGCACGATCTTCATCCAACTTTGCCTACGCCCGCGGGCGGCATGCGCGTTGAACGCGCGGCAGAAATCGTCGTTGAATACGGACTCGATTCGATGCTGCTGATCGGCGGGGCGTTGCTGGCGGAGCCCGAACAACTCTCCGCTCGCAGCACCGAGTTCGTCAACGCGGTCGCCGCCGCCGCTGAGGCGGTCGCTGCATGAGCGCGATTCGCAGACTTCTGACCGATGGGTCCGGTGATTTCGGGTGGGAGGACGTCGACCGTCTTCGATATAAGGCCGAAGGCAGCGCACCGTTCAAGGACATCACACGCCAGGTGCTGTTCTCCCCAACAGACCAGGCCTGCGAGCTGCGCTACTTTGAAATCGCGCCCGGCGGCTATTCGACGCTGGAACAGCATCAGCACACGCACGCGGTGCTGATCCTCCGCGGCCGCGGCATGGTGCGCATCGGAACCGACGTGCAGCCGATCGCCGAGCACGACCTGGTCACCGTCGATCCGCTAACGTGGCACCAGTTTCACGCCGCGCCCGACAATGCGCTCGGCTTTCTGTGCCTGGTCAGCAAGGAGCGCGACAAGCCCATGCTACCGACCGAGCAGCACCTGAACGAGTTGCAGCGCTAGCACGAACAACGGATGACGACGATCCTGCGCAGCGCCGTGTGCATGCTGTCATTTGCGATCTCGATGACGGCGAGCGCCGAGACCGTATTCAAGGCGGTCGGTCCCGACGGCGAGATCACGTACAGCGACAAGCCTCCGGCCGATCGAGCGCGTGCCAACACGCTGGAGTTTCGCAACCTGCCCTCCAGCCCTCTGCCTGCCCAGGTCTTGCGCTTTCGCGAGCAACTGGAGAAGAGCGCCGAAGGCCGGATCAGCGCCGCGCGCGCTCCACGTGCCGGCGATGTGGCGCTGTTCACCGCGAGCTGGTGCGGCCACTGCAAACGTGCGAAGGCGCATTTGGCAGCGGCGCAGATCAACTATGTCGAGTACGACATCGAGAGCGTCGACGGCATGCGCGCGTTTATCGGCGCCGGTGGCAGCGGCGGCGTGCCGTTGCTGGTTGCGGGCGATCGGCGCGTTCGCGGCTATTCGTCTGCAGCCTACGAACAATTAGCCGCAGCACTTCGGCCGCGGTAGGCTCTTGAGAGATGACTCGATACGAACTTGTCTACCGGCTCGAGTTTTGATCGCTACGACATCGGATTCGCAGGCGGCGGTGGATCCGGCGCCAGCGGAATGAACTCGTCGTGATCGAGGTCGGGCAGCTTCATGCGGCCGGCGCGCCAGTCAGCTTTCGCCTGCTCGATTCTTTCCTTTGACGAAGACACGAAGTTCCATTCAAGGTAGCGCGCGCCCAGCGGCTCGCCGCCGAGAATCATCAAGGTCGCCGCCGAGCGGGCGGATACGACCGCATCGCCGTGCGGCGCAAACACCAGCATCTGCCCGCTGGTGAACTCGCGCCCGTCCACTGCGACGCTGCCGGATACAACAAAGGCGGCGCGCTCGGGATATTCGTTCGGCAACGACAGCATCGCGCCCAGCGCCAGCCGGACGTGCGCATAAAACATCGGCGAATGGGTGATGGCTCCGGCGCGCACACCGTTCAACTCGCCGGCAATCAGCCGCGTCCACACGCCGGCTTCATCATTCGTCGGCAACGCGGCGCCGGAATAGTTGGCAAACGTGGGGTCGGTTTCTTCGTCTTCGCGCGGCAAAGCGACCCACGCCTGAATGCCGTGCATCGGGCCGCCTTCGGCGCGCGCTTTTTCGAATCGCTCGGAATGGGTGATGCCGCGGCCCGCGACCATCCAGTTGACTTCTCCGGGCCGGATCGCCTGTTCCGAGCCCACGCTGTCGCGATGCATGATCTCGCCGTCGAACAGATACGTCACGGTCGATAGCCCGATGTGCGGATGCGGACGCACGTCGACCGTACGCGGAATGCCGCGCGCGAATTCCGCAGGCCCAAAGTGGTCGAAGAAAATAAACGGGCCGACCATGCGGCGCTGCGCGGACGGCAGCACACGCCCGACTTCGAATCCGCCGAGGTCGCGGCGGCGTTGTTCGATCATCTGTTCCAGCATCGTCGTGACCCCTTCGTTTACGCTGTCGCCATGCCGTGTCTTCCCTCGCAACAAACTCCATGCCTGCCGCACCGTTGTATATCGTTCTGAATGCCGGCTCAGGCCGTAGCGACACGGAGACTACCTGCCGCGCCATCGCCGACGTGCTGAACAGCGCGGGCCGCGCGCATGAAATCCTGCGCGTCGAAGACGCGACGAAGCTCGGCGAGATTGCGCAGCAAGCAGTGGCCAAGGCGCGGCAGAACGACGGCATCGTAGTCGCGGCCGGCGGCGACGGCACCTTGAATGCAGTGGCGCATGCCACGCTGGGCAGCGGATGCCAATTTGGCGTGATCCCGCAGGGCACGTTCAACTATTTCGGACGCACGCACGGCATTTCGTCCGACGCCGCTGAAGCCGCGCGCGGGTTGCTCACCGCGCGCGTGCTGCCAGTGCAGGTGGGTTGCGTGAACGATCGCGTGTTTCTCGTCAATGCGAGCCTTGGCCTGTATCCACAATTGCTCGAGGATCGCGAAGAACAGAAGGAGCGCCATGGACGCAGCCGGCTGGTGGCTGCGTGGGCCGCGCTCGTCACCATTTTTCGCCAGTATCGGCCGATGCTGGTCAAGCTCGAACACGGGGGTCGCACGCACGAGCTGCAGACGCTCACTTTGTTCGTCGGCAACAACCGTCTGCAGCTCGAACAGATCGGGCTCGACGAAGCGGACAGCGTCGAAGAAGGAAAGCTTGCCGCAATTATTTTGAAACCGGTGCCGACGCTCACTCTGCTCTGGCTTGCGCTGCAGGGGGCGATGGGCAACCTCGCCCGCGCGCGCGGCGTCGAGCACTTCGCATCGTCGAGCCTGAGCATCACGCCCTCTTTTC
>JBGSWX010000189.1:0-3350 GCA_041751695.1 Burkholderiaceae bacterium
TGACAGCTGCGGTCAAGCCAATGGCTGCGAGCCCTGGTAAGGGTCTCTCGTCTTACCCAAACGATGCGTCGAGCGCGGCCTTAACGTAGTAGTACTTCGCAACACTGTCCGGCGCGACCTCATGAAGTAGCTTGACGTTCACAAGTGTGGAGATAGGTAAGACGCTGGGAAAAAGGCGCCGGCGCACGACCGCGGAATCTCCAACAGCTAACTCCGGGATTTCTATGGACAGGAGAAGCTCATCAAACTGCTTTCGTGCGCTTGCGGGACCATGGTTCCACTGGTCCCAATCACTCACCCCTGGCATCAGGAAGGCCCCCGCACATAACCTGTTAATTGATATTTGGCTCATTCGGAATGGACTTGAATTGTGCAGTTCGACATCGACATCGAGTGGATCTTCACCAGCCCTACGCACGATTATTTTCAAGTCGTCTAGGTGGGGCGGCCCTGGCTTGTTCAGAAAGTGCTTTGCAAGCAGCTCCCCCAGCTCTTGCATCTTGGTCTTCCGCGGGCTCTTTCCAAGAATCCAATCAGAGACGTGAGAGTGGCGCGGAAGCAGCCGAATTAATAGCAGCAACCAAACACCGCTAGCGAGCATGAGCAGAACGCTAAGTGGTGAAGGATTCGAAAATGCTATGGCAAGAGACGCAACTAGGCTCGTGGCCGCAAGTAGAGGACTTCGGATAATGCTTCTAACGGTTTCCGCATGCACCATGTACACATTTTGACCCACGAGCGAACGCCCGCAATTGGCCGAATCACGACTCGGCGCTATCGACCCACCGCGGACAATGGGTCCGCGAGAAAGCGGACGCAAGTAAACGCCAAAGCTCGACCTCACGTCGAACCACTTGCCGGCCGAACCACGCTTGATCGGACTCAGCGCGCGCTATGCAGACCGCCGACTCGCCGAAGCACGACAAGCGAAATTCCGTGACCGGCGCCATTTCAACGGTAGGTCCCCTGCAATCACGCTGACGATCCGGGTGTCCTCCTCTCGACCTTCATCGCATTGCGTGCAGTGTGGTGGACGAGCGGTGCGGCGTTGAGCGCCTCACCGCAATCACGCAACCGTTTTAGCAGGCTGGAGCGCATCGCTAAACATGTAGTGTGCCTTTCGTTCTTTGGCGCGATACATTGCGGCGTCGGCATTTTGGATCAGCTGGTCTCCGCTGGTGCCGTTGTCAGGATAGATCGCGATGCCGATGCTTGAGGTGATAACAAGCTGCTCGCCTTGAACAGCGATCGGCTGGGCTATGGTCCTTAAGATCGCTCTGACAATTCGATCGATATTTCCACGGCCTTTCGGGTTCATCAGCAGGTACAGGAACTCATCACCACCGTTGCGGCACACCGTGTCTTCGTCCCGTGCCTGCCACGACAACCGTTCAGCTACCTCTTTCAGTACCTTATCGCCTGCGGCATGCCCGTGCGTGTCGTTGATATCTTTAAACAGATTCAAATCCAGAAACAAGACCGCCAGGGTCCAATCGTGACGGTCGGCGAGGGATATCCCATGCGCGAGTCGGTCGTCAAACAGATCACGATTTGGCAAACCCGTCTTAGCATCATGCAAAGCTCGCTGCCGCGCCTCTTTTTCTTCACTACGCGCCGTTGCTAAAGAAGCTTCCGTGTCGGCCAATTCTTGTCGCGCCTTGGTTAACGCCAGTTGAGTATGTTGAAGGTCCTCGGTCGCATGCGCTAACGTTTCGTTGACTTCAAGCAGGCCAGCAGCGGCGTCCTGCACGTGACTTTCTACCTTTTCGCCGTCCGCGAGCGCTTTTCGCGCGGGCACTGTTGTCGCACCCCCAGCTATCTTTTCCTTTACCTGATTGTTGGCCGTGCCTAGGTTGTCGGCAGCGGCCTCTACCTTTTCTTGAACCTCCTGGATCTGATCCTTCGCTAACGCCAATGGAACGGACGTTTCGATTGGCGATAGCGGGGGAGTCGAGGCTCGGGTCATTGTCTTGCTTTCAACGGATTTGTATTGCTAACGATATCTGAGCGTGAATGGTAGAGGTCTAAGTGCACACGGTCAGCAAGCCTATGCTTGTGCCGATGCTTGATCGTTGGCGCATGTAGAGCGCTGAAAGACTCTGCCGTTCGCTACCA
Organism: Burkholderiaceae bacterium; assembly: GCA_041751695.1. GTDB lineage: Bacteria > Pseudomonadota > Gammaproteobacteria > Burkholderiales > Burkholderiaceae_F > JACCZX01. Next base: position 2,116 of record JBGSWX010000189.1, read on the forward strand.
GCTAATCTGTCCTAGGGGTATAGATGTTCAAGATCGACGATAAGCATCTTTATCAGCGATCCTCCCCTGGATCTGTCCGCTTCTGTGTGCAACGAATGGCACGCCCGAGGGACCGCTTCTGGCCGACCGAAGCGGACATGACCGAGCGATCGGCGACTAACTCCCGAGCGCCTGCGCTACGCGGCGCACGAAGCCCGCCGAATGCGCTCCATCGAGCCAGCGTGCAACGACCACCGCTTCGTTGTCCGGATCGATCCACACCATGTGGCCGCCCGCGCCGAACATGAACCAGCTCGGACGCGAGGCATCGGCGAACAGGCGCCCGTCGCGATTGAGCCATGTAAGCCAGCCGTAAAACGGTGCCACCGCGCAGGGTCCTTGAATGCACTGCACCCACTCGCGCGGAACGACCTGCCGACCCTGATGCTCGCCGCCGTCCAGCAGCAGTTGGCCGATGCGCGCTTGGTCGCGCGCGCTGATCCTCACGCCGCCGCCCCAGTGCGTGCCACCGGGAACCGACTGTAGGCGCTGGCCGTCGATCTCGACCCAGGCATCGTCGTAGCCCTCCCATTGGAAATCGCGGCCGCCGCCGATCGGGCGCAACACACTTTCGAGGAACACTTCGGGCAGCGGTCGCTTGAAGAGGTGAAGCAGCGCCAGCGAGAACTGGTTGATGCGCACGTCGTTGTATTCCCAGTAGCTGCCCGGCTCGCGCAGCGGACGCAGCTCTCCTTTCTTGCCCGCGGGTGGGTTGGGGTCGTGAGACACGTGCCGGTGGTGCTCCACCTGGTCGGGCATGCCGAAACATTCGCCCTGCCATTCGCTGGTCTGTGTGAGGAGGTGCTCCCACGTGATCACGTGGTTGTGCGCTGAATCGAAGCCGATGCCCGGCAGCCGCTCGCTCACGCGCTCGCCCGGTTCGAGCAGCCCGCGCGAATGCGCGATGCCCGCGAGCAGTGCGAGGTAAGTCTTGGCGACGCTGAAAGTCTGGTCCGCGCGATCAGGTTCGCCCCAGGCGGCGACTTCCTCACCGTGCACACGGATAACGCCGGAGACGCCGCCGCGCGGATGCACCGGCCCGCGCAGGCGGTTGAACGGTGGCGGGTCATCGTGGTGGACGCCCCAACGCGCAAGGTCAGCTGTCGGATCGCGCGGCCACGGAATCTCGTGCGACTGCGCAAAGGTGACTGCTTCGCTCAATTGCTCCATCAACCGCTGCATGACACGCATGGTAG
>JBGSWX010000190.1:0-2081 GCA_041751695.1 Burkholderiaceae bacterium
CATCATCACATCGAGCCGATCGCCGACGGCATCGACGATTTCCGCCAATTGATCGAAAGGTGCGCGCGAGCCATCGAGCTGTCGCCCGCCGTGATTGGACAGAACGATTCCAGTGCAGCCGATCTCGGCCGCGCGCTTCGCATCTTCCACTGACATTACGCCCTTCAAACAGAACTGCCCGTTCCACAGTCGAACCATTTCGGCGACGTCGTTCCAAGTCATCGAAGGGTCCAGCATCTCGGTGAAGTAGCGGCCGATCGACATCGCGCCGCCGCTCATGTCGACGTGCTGCTCCAGCTGCGGCAATCTGAACTTTTCGTGTGTGAGGTAGTTCACGCCCCACGCCGGCTTGATCGCGAACTGCAGCATTCCACCGAGCGTGAGCCGAAACGGAATCGAAAAGCCGGTGCGCAGATCGCGCTCACGGTTGCCGCCGGTGATGCTGTCCACCGTGAGCATCATGACGTCGACGCCGGCGTCCTTCGCGCGCTGAAGCATCGCCCGGTTCAGCCCGCGATCCTTGTGAAAGTAGAACTGATACATCTGCGGCGTCGCGTATTTCTTGCGCAGCTCTTCCAGACTGACCGTACCGAGCGACGACACGCCGAACAGCGTTCCATGCTTCGATGCCGCGGCGGCCACCGCGCGCTCGCCTTCGTGATTGAACAGGCGCTGAAGCGCGGTCGGCGAGCAGTAAAACGGCACCGCGAGCTTCTGGCCCATCACCGTCACCGATAAATCGACGGTTTCCACTCCGCGCAGAACGTTAGGCACGAGGTCGCAGTCCTCAAAGCTGGCGGTGTTCCGTCGATACGTCACTTCGTCGTCTGCCGCTCCATCGATGTAGTTAAAGATCGGACCGGGCAGCCGCCGCATCGCCAGCCTTCGAAAGTCATGGAAGCTGTGGCAGTCGGCTAGGCCCATATCGGGTGAATAGACTCAGATGACGCGACGAGGCGCCGCCGTTTGCGCGTTGCCGGTGTTCGGAGTGCCCGTCGGCTCGATTAGCAGCAAGTGAGTCTCTTCCTCCGCACACGGGCAATGCTCGACGCCCTTCGGCACAACGAAGATTTCACCCGGGCCTAGCATGACATCGCGGTCTCTCAAGCGGATCGTCAGGCGCCCCTTCAGCACGTGAAAGAAGTCATCGGTGTCGTCGTGCTTATGCCAGACGAACTCGCCCTTGACCTTCACGACCATCAGATCGTGGCCGTTGAACTGGCCGACGGTTCTCGGTTGCCAATGGTCGGAGAAGGCGGCGAGCTTCCCGTTCAGATTGATCGCGTCCACGTTGTCTCCCGGAGGGATCAACGTTAACGCAAACGCTCGGATACTCGCAGCTTTCACTCGGTTCCCACTTCGCGCGCATCGTCAGCTACAACGGCCGCGCAGCCTTAGGTGACGCCGAAGCGCTGATTCTGACTACCTCGCCGTTAGATGCGGTGGATTCCACCGGCTTCTCTGCGCTGTGCACGGCTCCTCGATGTGCTGCAATTCCCGGAGGACTGGTCTGGCAGTTGGGAGCCGGAGGAAAGTTGGCCTGATGTTTCTGAGAAATTACCTGCGATGCCGGTCATAGCGGTCATCAATCGCAAAGGCGGTAGCGGCAAGAGCACCCTTGCCACGCACCTTGCCGGCTATTACGCCAACACGGGTGCTGCAGTGATGCTCGGCGACGTCGATCGCCAACTATCAACTCAAACGTGGCTACGCCAGCGCAAGACACGGAAGCTCGGCCACGCCACTGAGATCAGGGGCTGGACCATCGACCCGAAGAGCTTCGTGCGTCCACCCGCCGGCACCGAACATGTCATCGTCGATACACCCGGCGGGCTGCGTGGCTTCGATCTGGTGCGGGTCGTCATGTACGCGGACGCGATCCTGATCCCGGTGTGCAATTCCATTTTCGACCTGGAGTCGGCGGCCGAATGCCTGGCTGAATTGCGCGGGCTGCCGCGCGTTGCGACGGGTCGATGCAAAGTGGCCACAGTCGGCATGCGACTCGACGCTCGCACCAAGGCGGCAGAGGTCCTGCAGGCATGGGCGACAAGTTTGAATGTTCCGTTCATCACCGTGCTGCG
>JBGSWX010000191.1:0-3148 GCA_041751695.1 Burkholderiaceae bacterium
ACGATCGTGCCGATCATTCCGTAGAACAGCAGGTCGTCGACGTCCTGCGACTTCATGTCGCGCCACGGATCGCGCGCGCGCAGCTTGCCGAGCACTAGAAAGAGCACGAAGCCGATCAGGTACATCAACCCGTACCAGCGGATCGCCAGTGGACCGATGGAAAACGCGATCGGGTCTAGGTTGTGAACGTACGGCACGGGGGCTCAAGCGGGGATGCGTGCCCTATTATTGCCGATCACCTCAACACTCGATCGAACACATGCCGAACAACGAACGCTCGAAGCACGTCACCCAGGGTGTCGCACGCTCCGCCAATCGCGCGATGTACTACGCGATGGGCTACAAGGACGAAGACTTCGACAAGCCGATGATCGGCGTGGCCAACGGGCACTCGACGATCACGCCGTGCAATGCGGGATTGCAGAAACTGGCCGATGCAGCGATTGCGGCGATCGAGAAGTGCGACGCGAACGCGCAGGTGTTTGGCACGCCCACGGTGTCTGACGCGATCAGCATGGGCACCGAGGGCATGAAGTACTCACTGGTATCGCGCGAGGTGATCGCCGATTCGATCGAGACCTGCGTGCTCGGGCAGTGGATGGACGGCGTGATCGTGATCGGCGGCTGCGACAAGAACATGCCCGGCGGCGTGATGGCGATCGCGCGCTGCAACGTGCCCGCGATTTACGTGTACGGCGGCACCGTGAAGCCGGGCCATTACAACGGCAAGGACCTCACGATCGTGTCGGCATTCGAAGCCGTCGGTGAATTCAATAGCGGCCGTTTGAACGAGAAGGATTTCAAGGAGATCGAGCGCCGCTGCGTGCCGGGCTCGGGCTCGTGCGGCGGCATGTTCACCGCGAACACGATGAGCTCGTCGTTCGAAGCGCTCGGCATCAGCCTGCTGTATTCGTCGACGATGGCCAATCCGGACGACGAAAAGGCGAAGAGCACGGCCGAGAGCGCGCGCGTGCTGGTTGACGCAGTTAAGAGTCAATTGCTGCCGCGCCAGATCATTACGCGCCAGTCGATCGAAAACGCGGTGGCACTCATTATGGCGGTCGGCGGCTCGACCAACGCTGTTTTGCACTTCCTCGCGATCGCGCACTCCGCCGGCGTCGAGTGGACACTCGACGACTTCGAACGCGTACGCCGCAAAGTGCCGGTGCTGGCCGATCTGAAACCTTCGGGCCGCTATGTCGCCACCGATCTGCACAAGGCCGGCGGCGTCCCGCAGATACTGAAAATTCTGTTGGTCAATGGGTTGTTGCATGGCGACTGCATGACAATCACCGGCAAGACGATGGCCGAGATGCTGGCCGACGTGCCGGCCGAGCCTCGCAGTGATCAGGACGTCATCCGGCCGTTTTCGAATCCGATGTATCCGCACGGTCATCTGGCAGTGTTGAAGGGCAACCTCGCGCAAGAAGGTTGCATCGCGAAAATCACCGGGCTGAAAAACCCCACGATCACCGGGCCGGCGCGCGTGTTCGATTCCGAAGAGGCCGCGCTCGACGCGATTCTCGAAGACCGCATCAAGCCCGGCGACGTGATGGTGATCCGCTACGAGGGCCCGAAGGGTGGGCCGGGCATGCGCGAAATGCTGGCGCCGACATCGGCACTCATCGGCAAAGGCTTGGGCGAAAGCGTTGGACTGATAACCGACGGCCGATTTTCAGGCGCCACCTGGGGTATGGTGGTCGGCCACGTCGCGCCCGAAGCGTACGTGGGCGGCAATCTGGCGCTGATCAACGAAGGCGAATCGATCACGATCGACGCGCACAAACTGCTGCTGCAACTTAACGTCGGCGACGACGAATTGAATCGCCGTCGCGCGACGTGGAAGCAACCGGCGCCGCGCTACACGACCGGCGTGTTGGCAAAGTTCGCGAAGATGGCGTCGACGGCGAGCAAGGGCGCGATCACGGATGAAAGTCTGTTTGGTTGAGCCAGACTAGGTGCAGCAGCAGCAGCGGCTGGCGCGACGTTACCTCGCTCGAGGAGGTGTTTTTCTTTTCACCCCAAACAAAGAGAGTGGCCCAACGCTGCGCTGCGACGAACGACCACCCACGCAGGGCAGCTCCGCCCAAGGCTTGCGCGCTGCGACGACTCAAGCAGCGTTATCTCCGCAACCGCGGATGTTTGTCAACTTCCAAACGTTTCTTGATGCGGTCTTTCTTTGCCTTGTCGATCTCGTCGAATGCTTTTTTCTTGTCCATGCCGAGCCGCTTCTCGACGAGCTCAAACCATAGGAAGCCGACGCCGAACGGCAACACAATCCACCACCAGGACACTTCCGCAAAAACGCTGATCTCAAGAACCTTGAGAAGGATCAACGCGACGCCGAGCCAGATAAACCACATCGTGTCACCCGTGCTTACACAATTGTGCGTAAATATAGCCTCCGGCAAGGCAATTCAGGACGCGCATTTGAGGTCAACCGCACGGCGGCTTTGCCGTTAGACTTGAAGCTTGATGCCGGTTAACGAACGAGTCAAATAACGGATCAACCCATGGAGTTATCAATGTACAAATCATTCGCAGCAACCGCGGCCGTTATCGGCTGCAGCATGCTGACGGTCGCGGCGCCTGCGTTTGCAAGTGCCGAGCTTGCGAAGCAGAAAAATTGCCTCGCGTGCCACGCTTCCGACAAGAAACTGGTGGGACCGGCGTACCGCGAAGTTGCCGCCAAGTACAAGGCCGACAAGAACGCGCAGGGCCTTCTGGCGAAGAAGATCCGCGAAGGCGGCGTGGGCGCATGGGGCCAGATTCCCATGCCGGCCAATCCGCAGGTCAACGAACAGGAAGCGCAGGCGCTGGCAAAGTGGGTGTTGTCGATGTGATGCTGCGATCCGGTGAAAGAAAGGGCGCATTGCGCCCTTTTTAATTTTCCCAAGCCGGCGGCGCAGGGGTGGTTTGCCCCGCTTGCTGCGGTGAGTACAATTCGCTTCTTCGTCTGCCTGGTCCTCCACCTTTTGTCTGGCGCTGCGGGGAACACGTCGTAAACAACTATCAAGCGAGGAGAAAATTTTATGAATCAGCAAATCATTAGATTCGTGCCCGTGGCCATTGCCGCCGCGTTGGCGCTCACGGCGTGCAACCGCACCGAAACGCCCGCCCCGAAAGCGACGCCGACCCCGGCCCCGGC
>JBGSWX010000192.1:0-3429 GCA_041751695.1 Burkholderiaceae bacterium
CTCGTTTAGTTGTCTCGATTGGCAATGACGCCGTCGCGCAATTCGAGCGTGCCGCCGGCGGCGAGTTCATCCACGGTGCGGGCAATGAACTCGGAAAACGGTAATCGGAAGTAGCGCCGGTTGATGATCTCGGCGTAGTGCCTGCCGCTGAAGTGCGCGATTAAATCGCGCAAACTCACCTGGCGCACGATCAGCAGATAAAACTTGAGCAGCGTCTTGATGACATGACGGGCATTGCGCTCCGGGCTCGCCTCGAGTGCATCCAGTCGCCCAAACGCGCGCGAGACCGCCTGATCGACATCGGTAAATGGCGCGCCGTGGCCCGGAATTACCCACTGCGGTTGCAGCTTCGCAATCAACTGCAGAATGGCGCGCTGCTCGGCAAAGCCCGATTCGCCCTCGACCTCGGGAAAGATCGCACCGAAGCCGTGTTCCCAGAGCGCGTCAGCCGAAATCAGCGTGCGCTCGTGCGCGTTCCACAGCACGATCGAATGCAGATCGTGCCCGGGCGACGCGAAGACCTGCCACGCGCTGCCGCCTATCTGCAAAGCGTCGCCAGGAAGAATCAGCGCGTCGTACGTGAAGCGTTCGCACTTCTGCCCACACGCCGCATAGCCGAGCGCTGCTTCGTCCCAGCGCGCGACCGCCGCGGCGTGCCCGGGCGGAATCGAGATTTGCGCGCCGAACTCTCGCTGCAGCAGCGCATTGCCGCCGCAGTGGTCCGAGTGCAAATGCGTGTTGATGATGCGCGCGAGTTTTCGTCCGCCGAGCGCATGCCGCACCAGCTCCGCTGTCTGGTCGTTGTGCGTGACGTAACCGGTATCGACCAGCGTCGCGGTGTTGTCGTCGTCGAACAGCAATATGTTGTTCGATGGGACCCACCCGCGCTCGAGCACACGCATCGCGGGTGACGGCGCCCGCCGTCGATCACTGCGGCCGATCACTGCGCGGGCCGCCGCAGCGACAGCTGCTGCCACACCGCTTGCTTCTGGCTGTCGTTCATCTGCGCCCAGCGCGCGATCTCGTCGATTGTGCGCAGGCAGCCTTCACACAGGCCCGTGTTTGGGTCCATTTTGCAAATGGAAATGCAGGGCGACGGCACGGTGGCGCGGTCCGGCTCGGGCGTCATCGCGTTCAAAGACCGGTGGCTCGCTTCGCTTGCAGTCTTTGGGCAAAGCGCGCCGCGTCGATGATCACCCGCTCGTGCGTGCCTTCGGAGATCAAGTCATGACCATCGTGTGCGCTGGCGCGAAACGTGATCTTGCGGCCGTCGACGGCCACCACTTCGCTATGCACGCGCACCGTCAGCCCCGGCGGTGTGGCGGCCAGGTGCGAGAAATTGACGTGGGTGCCCACCGACTGCTCGCGCGGCCAGTCTAGAAACGGCTTGATCGACAACTGGCACACCCCTTCCATCAGCCCGATCAGGTAGCCGGTGGCGAACACCTCGGGCATGTCCTGAAATTCAAGCCATTCGGGGTACAGGCGCGGCACCGTCTTGCTGTCCGGCACGGTGTAGTTGAAGTCGAACTGCACGCCGGGTTTCAGATCGGGCGACATGGGGCCGTGATCGGTGATCGGGAAAGGCTAGGCGGCGAGCTTTGCGGTCACCGCGTTACCGGCGCGAGAGTGCGCTTTGCGGCCGAGGATGTTGCTGATCCACTGGCCGGTCGCCACGGCTTTTGCAAAGTCGATGCCGGTATCGATGCCCAGGCCGTTGAGCAGATACAGCACGTCTTCGGTGGCAACGTTGCCGGTCGCACCCTTGGCATACGGGCAGCCGCCGAGGCCGGCGATGCTGCTGTCGAAACTGGAGATGCCGAGCTCGAGGCACGCATACACGTTCGCAGTGGCCATGCCGTAAGTGTCGTGAAAATGCCCGCTGACATCGCGCAACTCGTAGACATCGAGCACGGCGTCCATCACGCGCTTGGTTTTCTCGGGTGTGCCGGTGCCGATCGTGTCGGCCACGCCGACGTGCTGCACACCGATGGCTTTCATCAGTCGCGCGACGTGCGCAACGGCGCTTGGCTCGACTTCGCCCTGATACGGGCACCCCAGCGCGCACGAGATGGCGCCGCGCACACGGATGCCGTGTGCATGCGCCGCAGCGGCCACCGGGCGGAAGCGCTCGATCGATTCGTCGATCGAACAGTTGATATTTTTCTGCGAGAACGCTTCGCTCGCCGCGGCGAACACGACGATTTCATCGGCCGTGGCCGCGAGCGCCCCCGCGAAGCCTTTTTCGTTCGGCACCAGCACCGAATACGTCACGCCGGGCGCGCGCCGGATGCGCGCCATCACGTCGGCGGCGTCGCTCATCTGCGGCACCCACTTTGGCGACACGAACGATGTGACTTCGATGCTGGTAAAGCCGGCATCGGTCAGGCGATCGACCAACTCCACCTTGACCTCGGCGGGGATCATCTGCTTCTCGTTCTGCAGGCCGTCGCGCGGGCCCACATCGACAATATGAACGCGTTGCGGAAGAGCGGTCACCACGTTTCTCCCAGGGCGAATTTCGAGAAGAGCAGCGAGCCATGTTAACGCTGCCTGCCCTCGGCTTGCTCTATCAAGCACTGGGGCGCACGCTACTTGCTTGGGCAGGAATGTCAAAAAGGAGAGCGATGAAGGCAGACAAAATTCCCCGCGATGCACTCGTGGTGGTGGCCGATGGCGCGGGCGCCCGGTTTTTTCGCAATGCAGGTCAAGACAACAAGATCTCGTTGAAAGCCGACGGCGAATTCAAGCCTTCCAATCTTCTTGACGAAGGCGGATCGGGAATGCCGACCGAGTCATCGAGCAAGGAGAACGACGAGGCCACCTTTGCCAAACAGCTGGGCAAAGAGCTCTATCGCCGCGCCCACAGCGGAGACTTCGCGGCCCTTGTCCTCATCGCCGACCCGCAAACCCTGGGCCAGATCCGCCCGACCTTGCATAAGGAAGTTCAGGATCGGCTGATATCCGAAATCGGCAAGACCTTTACGAACGCGTCCATCGCGGATATCCAGAAGGCGTTAGCCTAGCGATCGTGCCCACCTTGCTAGAGCCGCCAGGCCGACTACCGATTCCGAAAGCACCCGGGTCGCAGCTGACGACCCTGGTGACGTTCATTGTCGTGACCGGCATCTTGTATTTCGGTCGTGACGTCTTGATTCCGCTGGCGCTGTCGGTGTTGCTGAGCTTCCTGCTGGCACCGGGCGTGCGATGGCTGGAGCGGCGCCGCTTTCCGCGTGCGCTCGCCACCACGGTGATGGTGGGACTTTCATGCTGCGTGATCGCCGGTCTCGTCTGGGTCACGGCGGCCCAGTTTCTGAACTTTGCCGCCGCTCTGCCCGAATACAAGAACAACATTCAAAACAAGATTTCGCTTTTGCGATCGGATCCGCAAGGCAGTCTCAGCAAAGCGCGGCGCACGATCGACGAGAT
>JBGSWX010000193.1:0-1883 GCA_041751695.1 Burkholderiaceae bacterium
GCCTGCTCCTTCCAGTGGAATGCCGAAGGCGTGATCGCGAGCGCGCGATCGAGCAGAGCCTTGCGCACGATCACCAGCGTCAGTCCCGCGGGGCCGACGTTCTTCTGCGCGCCGCCGTAGATCACACCGTACTTCGACACATCGATTGGGCGCGACAGAATGTGCGACGACATGTCTGCCACCAGCGGCACCGTACCGACGTCAGGTGTCCAGTGATATTCGATACCGCCGATCGTCTCGTTGGTGCACACGTGCACGTACGCGGCGTCGGGTGAAAGCTTCCAGCTCGCGCGTTCCGGCACATACGTGAAGTTCTTGTCTTCGCTCGATGCCGCGACGTTGACCTGCGCGTACTTCTTCGCTTCCTTGATCGACTTCTTCGACCATTCGCCCGTGTTGATGAAGTCGATCGCTTTGCGATCGCCGAGCAGGTTCATCGGCACGATCGCGTTCTCGCCGATGGCACCGCCCTGCAGGAACAGCACTTCGTAGTCGTCGCCGATCAACATCAGCGCGCGCAGATCGGCCTCCGCCTTGTCGGCGATCGAAATGAACTCGCTGCCGCGATGGCTCATCTCCATCACCGACATGCCACTGCCGTGCCAGTCAAGCATTTCTGCGGCCGCGCGCTGCAGGACTTCTTTCGGAAGCACGGCGGGGCCGGCGCTGAAATTAAAAACAGTCATCAGTGCTGGAGGCCCGCAGCTAGTTGTCGCGTTAGTTCAGCGGCCGGGATTTCCTTGCAACCGCTGACATTCTGGCCCGACCACAACGGCGAGAAATCGCCGCTGCCATGGCTCTCAGCTTTCGCGCGCAAGGGACCGATGGCAGCGGTCGCCAACGGAAAAGCAGGCACAGCGGAAATGATCGGTCCCAGCTCCTTCATCAGACGATTCACAATTCCGCGGGCGGGCCGGCCCGTGAAAAGATTCGTCAATGCCGTGTGACGCGCGGCGTCGCCCTTCAGCGCTGCACGATGCACAGCGCTCGTATTGGCCTCAGGGCACAGCAGATAAGCCGTCCCGATCTGTACGCCGGCGGCGCCGAGCGTTAAGGCAGCCGCGACGCCGTTGGCATCGGCAATGCCGCCTGCGGCGATGACCGGCACCTTCACCTTCCGCACGACTTGCGGCAGCAACGCAAACGTGCCCACTTGCGTGCTCAAATCTTCTGACAAGAAGATTCCGCGATGACCGCCTGCCTCCAGACCCTGCGCGATGATCGCGTCGACGCCATGCGCTTCAAGCCAAAGGGCTTCTTCGAGGGTGGTTGCCGAGGACCATATCTTCGATCCCCAGGCTCTGACCCGCGCCAGCAAGTCGGCAGACGGCAGGCCGAAATGAAAACTCACGACGGCGGGCTTGAATTGGCTTAAGACCTGCGCGGCCTCCGTGCTGAAAGGCGCGCGTCCCGGCCCGGCTGGAACGGTGCTCGCATCGATTCCGAACTCCGCGAAATACGGCGTCAGTGCAGCCCGCCAAAGCGCTTCGCGCTCGGTACTCGGCGCGGGCGGCACGTGGCAAAAGAAATTCACGTTGACAGGCTTGGCGGTCTGCGCCTTGATCGCGGCCAGTTCGGTGCGAATCGCGTCCGGAGTCAGCATCGCGCACGGCAATGAGCCGAGCCCGCCTGCGTTCGACACCGCGACCGCGAGCGCGCTGCCTTGCACACCCGCCATCGGTGCTTGAATGATCGGTAGCTCGATGCCCAGCAGTTGCTGCAGGGTCATCGCTTGAGCCTGAGCTTCAACTGCAATGGCCGGTGTAACCGCACGCGGTGCAGAACTCGCAGCCGTCGCGCTTGATCATCGCGGCTGCGCTGCAGCTTGGACACACCTTGCCCTTGATCGGCGCGCTTGCGTGATCGATCAGCCTCACCGCATC
>JBGSWX010000194.1:0-1902 GCA_041751695.1 Burkholderiaceae bacterium
GCGATCTTCGTATTACACCGGCCGAAGCTCCGTTTCTGAAACCGATTGCCGTGCTGACCGATCGTCGCTCGGGCAGCGCATCCGAACTGACTGCGACCGCATTGCTGGAGCAGCGCGATGCGCTGATCGTGGGCGAGTCCACGTGCGGCTGCGTAGTCGCCGTGCGTGCCGAATATGTGCTGCCCGGAGCGGGCGGCGTGCGCGTGTCCGAAACGGGATTTCGCTCGGCACACGGGCGGCGCATGGAAGGGGAACCGCTGGCACCGGCGATCTACGCGCCGCCGACTCTCGCCGATCTGCGCGCAGGGCGCGATGGCGCGCTGGAAATCGCCGAAAAAGCGTTATTGGATCGCCTGTTGCTCAACACATCGGTGCAGTAGAGAATCTGCCCGAATAACATATTAAAGGAGATTCGTCATGGCGTTGGTTTCAATGCGTCAACTGCTGGATCATGCGGCCGAAAACGGCTACGGCGTGCCGGCGTTCAACGTCAACAACCTGGAACAGGTGCAGGCCATCATGGAGGCCGCGCAGGAGGTCAATGCGCCGGTCATCATGCAGGCGTCCGCCGGCGCACGTAAGTACGCCGGCGAATTATTTCTCAAACATCTGATTCAGGCCGCGGTCGAGTCCTATCCGGCGATTCCGATCGCGATGCACCAGGATCACGGCCAGTCGCCCGCGGTGTGCGAAGGCGCGATCAAGCTCGGCTTTTCATCGGTGATGATGGACGGCTCGCTGCGCGAAGACGGCAAGACGGTGGCGGATTACGACTACAACTGGCAAGTGACCAAGAAAGTGGTCGATATGGCGCACGCGCAAGGCGTCAGCGTTGAAGGCGAGCTCGGCTGCCTCGGCTCGCTCGAAACGATGCGCGGCGACAAAGAAGACGGTCACGGCGCCGAAATCACCATGACGAAGGAGATGCTGCTGACCGACCCCGATCAAGCTGCGGACTTCGTCGGCAAAACCCAGCTCGATGCACTTGCGATCGCGATCGGCACCAGCCACGGCGCGTACAAGTTCACGCGCAAGCCCACCGGCGACATCCTGGCGATCGACCGCATCAAAGCGATTCATCGCCGCATTCCCAACACGCATCTCGTCATGCACGGCTCGTCGTCGGTGCCGCAGGATTTACTGCACGAAATTCGAACGTACGGCGGCGATATGAAAGAAACGTACGGCGTGCCGGTCGAAGAGATTCAGGAAGCGATTAAGCACGGCGTGCGCAAGATCAACATCGACACCGACATCCGCCTGGCAATGACCGCGGCGATTCGCAAGTTTCTGCACGAGAACCCGGGCCATTTTGATCCGCGCGACTACCTGAAGCCCGCGCGCGCGGCAGCCAAAGTAATCTGCAAGCAGCGCTACGTGCAGTTCGGGTGTGAGGGGCAGGCGAGCGGAATTCAGCCGCTGCCGCTGACGACGATTGCGCACAAGTACACGACGGGTGCTTTGTCGCAGCACGTGCACTAAAGACTTGAGTCGCGTAGTCAGGCAGCAGCGGCTGACGCAGCTGCACCGCCTACGTCGTCGGGCACTTCGTGCCAACCACTGCGGTACTCACAACGCCGGCGCAAAAGAGGGCTAAAGCGCTTTTTTGCTCAAAGGCCCCGGCGTTGCTCCGTTCCTCAGGCGACGACTCAAAGGCGGCGCATCTGCGCCAGCCGCTGCTGTCGAGACATCGCCTCAATCTGAGATGGTTTTTTTCTTTTTCCATTAAGTGAGACTGTCTCACGCGCAAGCGTTGGGCGGAGATGACCTGCCTTCGGGGCGTCGCCCGAGGAACGGAGCAACGCCGGGGCTTTTAAGCGAAATAACGCTTTAGCCTTATTTCGCGCCGGCGTTGTGAGTACCGCAGTGGTTGGCACTTTAGTGCCCGACGCCCAGGCAGGC
>JBGSWX010000195.1:0-7296 GCA_041751695.1 Burkholderiaceae bacterium
CGCGCGCCGATGCACCGGGGCGAGCCCGCTGCTCATCACGCGCAGCGCGGAGCCTTGCATTTGCGCCGCCGCGCGGGTCAGCGAGCGGCGTGCTGCGGCGCTCGACGCCGTCCGCATTGGAAACGACCATGCAAACATCCACGCCTGCGCCATCTGCTGATTCGCCTTCAGCATCTCAAGGGCCATCTGGTTCCATGACTCGCCGAAGGCGGTCATCTTCTCGGTCCCCATGCGTTGAAACTCGCGCTGGTCGCGCGCGTTCGGTGCTGCACCGGCGGCACGCATTCGGCCCACGCGGTGCGCTACCACCGGCGGCGCGGCAAACATCAGCTCGGCGGTTTGCATGCCGATGCGAAGCGCACTGCGGCGCGACTTCTTGTTCATTTGTTGTCCTCGAGGCGGCTTACGCCGCCAGCAGCTGTCTGAGCACAAACGGGAGAATCCCGCCGTGCCTGCAGTACTCGACTTCGATCGGCGTGTCGACTCGCAGCACCAGCGGAACCCTCTGCGATTTGCCGTTGGCACGTGTGACGATGAGCGTGGCGCTTTGCTGCGGCTTGATGCCGCTTTCGAGGCCCTCGATGTCGAACGTCTCGTTGCCCGTCAGATTCAGCGTTTGCGTGCTGTCGCCGCCGACGAATTGCAGCGGCAACACATCCATGCCCACCAGATTGTTGCGGTGAATGCGCTCGAAGCTGCGCGCGACGACGGCCTTGACGCCAAGCAGCTGCGTGCCCTTGGCCGCCCAGTCGCGCGACGAGCCGGTGCCGTATTCTTCGCCGCCGAATACGATCGTCGGCACGCCGTCTGCGATGTACTTCATCGCGGCGTCGTAAATCGACATCAATTCGCCCGAAGGCTGGCGCAGCGTGAATCCGCCCTCGATTCTCGAACCGTCGGCCTGCTGCGGAATCATCAGGTTCTTGATGCGCACGTTGGCGAACGTGCCGCGCATCATCACTTCATGGTTGCCGCGGCGCGCTCCGTAAGAATTGAAGTCAGCCTTCATCACGTTGTTGCCGATCAACCACTGGCCGGCGGGCGAAGTGTCCTTGATGGCGCCGGCCGGTGATATGTGGTCGGTAGTGATCGAGTCGCCGAAGATGCCGAGCGCACGCGCGCCCTTTACACCCGTGGATGCGGCTGGCGGCTGCATCGTGAAGCCGTCAAAGAAAGGCGGCTTCGCGATGTAGGTCGACTTTGGCCACGTGTAGACCTGCCCCGAGACGCTGCCGACTTTGTTCCACAGTTCGCCCGGGTCGCTCTTGACCTTGCCGTAGTTCTGCTGATAAGCATCGGGATCCATCGCAAACTTCATCAGCGCGTAGATCTCATCGGAGCTCGGCCAGACATCACCGATCCAGACGTCTTTGCCGTTGGTGCCTTTGCCGAGCGGCTCGGTCATCAAGTCTTTCAGCATCGTTCCAGCGATCGCATACGCGACGACCAGCGGCGGCGACGCGAGGAAGTTCGCCTTCAGGTTGGGATGAATGCGCGCCTCGAAGTTGCGATTGCCCGAGAGGACGGCGGCGCACACCAGGTTGTTCGTGATAATGGTTTCGTTGATCTCGGGCGACAAATCACCGGCGTTGCCGATGCACGTCGTGCAGCCATATGCGGCAAGCGAGAAGCCGAGCTTTTCGAGATACGGCAGCAGGCCGGTCTTTTCAAGATATTCGGTGACGATGCGCGAGCCCGGCGCGAGCGATGTCTTGATGTGCTTCTGCACGGTCAAGCCGGCTTCGACTGCTTTTTTCGCGAGCAGTCCGGCTGCAAGCAGTACGCCGGGATTGCTGGTGTTGGTGCACGAGGTAATCGCAGCGATCAGCACGTCACCGTCGGCAATCGACACCACGCCGCGCTCGGGCGCCGCGGCGGGTTGCAGCAGCGGGCGATTGCCCTTCATCTCGACCACCGTGCGCGGCGCACCGTCAGGCGTGGCCGGCCCCGCGCCGGCGCGCACGCCATCGTGCACGACATTGAACCGCTGCTTCAAGCGTTCAGCGGGTTGATGGAAACCGTCCTCACTGATCGGCTGAGAAAACAACGACGCAAACTGCTTCTTCACTTTGCCGAGTTCAATCCGGTCCTGCGGGCGCTTCGGCCCGGCGAGCGACGGGGTCACCGTCGTCAAGTCAAAGGTGACGACCGACGAGTAATCGATCGCGCCGACTTTGGGAATGCCGAATATTCCCTGCGCACGGCAGTACGCTTCGAATGCGGCCAACTCGTCGGGCGTGCGGCCTGTGCCTTCGAAGTACGAGATCGTCTTTTCATCGACCGGAAAAAATCCCATCGTTGCGCCATATTCGGGCGCCATGTTGGCAATCGTCGCGCGGTCGGGCACGGCGAGGCTGCTCGTCCCTTCGCCGAAAAACTCGACGAACTTGCCCACCACCTTGGCTTTGCGCAGCAACTCGGTCACCGACAGTACGAGGTCAGTCGCTGTGACCCCTTCGCGCAGCTTGCCTTTCAAGTGCACGCCGACCACGTCAGGCGTCAACAGATACACCGGCTGGCCGAGCATGCCGGCCTCGGCTTCGATGCCGCCCACGCCCCAGCCGACGACTCCGATGCCGTTGATCATCGTCGTGTGACTGTCGGTGCCAACCAGCGTGTCAGGGTAGTAGATGCCGTCCTTCTTGTAGACGCCGCGCGCCAAATACTCGAGATTGACCTGATGCACGATGCCGAAGCCCGGCGGCACGACGCCGAACGTGTCAAACGCCTGCATGCCCCACTTCATGAACTCGTAGCGCTCGCGGTTGCGCTGAAACTCCAGCTTCATGTTCAGATCGAGGGCGTCCTTGGTGCCGTAGTGATCGACCATGATCGAGTGATCGACCACCAGATCGACCGGCACCAGGGGCTCGATCGTCTTGGCGTTCTTGCCCATCTGGTCGGCCACGTTGCGCATCGCCGCGAGATCGGCCAGCAGCGGTACGCCGGTGAAATCCTGCAGCACCACCCTTGCAACGATAAAAGGAATCTCGTCGGTGCGGCTCGCGGTCGGCTTCCAGTTTGCAAGCTGCCGCACGTGCGCTTCGGTGACCTTCACACCGTCGCAGTTGCGAAGCACGGATTCGAGCACGATGCGAATCGAAACCGGCAGCCGCGAGACTTTGCCGACCCCCGCCGTCTCAAGCGCGGCCAGGTTATAAAACTTGCCTCGTTTCGGGCCGACATTGAATTCTTGCAGTGAGTTGAACAGGTTGTGCGGCATGAGTTGCCTCAGATGATCATTAGGTCAACAAAGTCGTTGACGGGTGTTGAGTTCAGGCGTTTCGAGTCTATGCAGAGATCGAGGATCGCGGCCGCCTGCTTCGGCGGAAACACGCGTGCCAGATTGGTCTTAAATTTCTCGACCAGCAACGGCATGCCTTCCTTGCGGCGCCGCCGATGACCGATCGGATACTCGACAACGACTTCTTTCAGTTTCTTGCCATCACTGAGCTCGACCGTCAGCGCATTCGCGATCGAGCGCTTGTCGGGATCGTGATAATCCTTCGTGAACTGCTTGTTCTCGACGCACACGATTTTCGCGCGCAGGGCATCGATGCGCGGATCGAGCGCCACGTCGTCCTCGTAATCGCCTGCGGTCAGGCGGCCAAAGATGATCGGCACGGCAACCATGTACTGAACGCAATGATCGCGATCGGCGGGGTTGCTCAGTGGACCCTTCTTGTCGATGATGCGAATGCACGCTTCGTGCGTGCGGATCGTGATCTTCTTGATATCAGCCGCGGTCTTGCCGAGCTCGCCCAGTTGGCCATGCAGCGTCATCGCCGCTTCCACCGCGGTCTGTGAGTGAAACTCTGCCGGGAACGAAATCTTGAAAAGCACATGCTCCATCACGTATGAACCGTACGGACGCTGGAATTTGAACGCCTTGCCTTTGAACAGCACGTCGTAAAAGCCCCACGTTTTAGCCGACAGCACCGACGGATATCCCATCTCTCCCGTTTTCGCGATCAGCGCCAGCCGCACGGCGCGCGAGGTCGCGTCGCCCGCCGCCCAGCTCTTGCGCGAGCCCGTGTTAGGGGAGTGCCGGTATGTGCGCAGCGACTGGCCATCGACCCACGCCAGCGACACCGCGTTGATGATCTCGTCGCGCGTCAGGCCAAGCATCTGCGCGATGACCGCCGTCGAGGCGACTTTGACCAGCACCACGTGATCGAGCCCCATCTTGTTGAACGAATTCTCCAGCGCAATGCAGCCCTGAATCTCGTGCGCCTTGATCATCGCAGTCAGCACGTCGCTGACCGTCAACGGCGCTTTGGCCGCAGTGACCGCATTGCGCGACAGCCAGTCGGCGGTCGCCAGAATGCCGCCGAGATTGTCCGACGGGTGGCCCCATTCGGCCGCGAGCCACGTGTCGTTGAAGTCGAGCCAGCGGATCATCGCGCCGATATCGAACGCGGCCTTGACCGGATCGAGCTGGAACTGCGTGCCCGGGACGCGTGCGCCGTTCGGAACCACCGTGCCTTGCACGATCGGGCCGAGCATCTTGGTGCAAGCCGGATACTCGAGCGCCTCGAATCCGCAACCGAGCGTATCCATCAGGCAGTAGCGCGCCGTCTCGTATGCCTCGGTGCTCTTGATCTTGTATTGGGTGACGTAATCGACGATGTCGATCAGCACCTGATCCGGTTTCGGGCGAACGTTGCTGATATGACTGCTCATTGTTTTTTTGATTGCTTCTTGTCGCCCCGATCGGACTTCAGCCTGCAGGTGATCGGTTCGGAGAGCAGCGGGTCGAACGTGAGCTGGCCTTCGTCTCCCTTGCTCTGCCAGACGACCTTGCCGTCCTTGCTCGCGTAGCGAGAGCCGGAAACGGTGGGTGTTGCGGTCACCTCGACCCGACTGCCGATATAGGTCAGCTGCGCATCTCCTTCCGGGCGCCGAGGGTGCGCGTTGAAGCGCAGCAAGCGCCCGTTGTCGCAAAGCCAGTCGGTGGTAAAGCTGCGCGTGGGCGCCGTGTTGCTGGCATAGGCCATCGGCAAAGCCAGCCAAAGCGCCAGAGCGATTGCCGAGGTTCTCATTTCCGCTGCTCAATCGGCACGAACTTCAGGTCCTCGGGGCCGATGTAGTTGGCGCTCGGCCGAATGATCTTGCCGTCGAGGCGCTGTTCGATCACGTGCGCGCTCCAGCCGGCGGCGCGCGAGATCACGAACAGCGGTGTGAACATGGCGGTGGGCACGCCCATCATGTGATAGCTGGTGGCGCTGTACCAGTCGAGGTTGGGAAACATTTTCTTCTCGCGCCACATCACTTTCTCGACGCGCGCTGAAATGTCGAACAGCTTCATGTTGCCCGCATCGGTCGACAAGTCGCGCGCGACTTCCTTGATCACTTCGTTGCGCGGGTCGGCGATCGTGTACACCGGGTGACCGAAGCCGATGATCACCTGCTTGTCGGCCACGCGCTTGACGATGTCTGCTTCGGCGTCATCCGGGTTGTCGTAGCGGCCGATTGTGTCGAACGCGAACTCGTTGGCGCCGCCGTGCTTCGGGCCTTTCAACGCACCGATCGCGGCGGTGATCGCCGAATACAGGTCGCTGCCGGTGCCGGCCACCACGCGCGCGGTGAAAGTCGACGCGTTGAATTCGTGCTCGGCGTACAGGTTGAGCGACGTATGCATCGCGCGCGTCCACAGCGCCGACGGTGCGCGGCCGTGCAGCAGATGCAGAAAGTGTCCGCCGATCGAATCATCGTCGGTTTCGACGTCGATGCGCCGTCCCGAATGCGAGTAATGGTGCCAGTAAAGCAGCATCGAGCCAAACGCTGCCATCAGGCGGTCGGCGATATCGCGCGCCTCGGCCAGCTTGTGGTCCTGCCCTTCCGGCAACACCGAGCCCAGCGCAGAACACGCGGTGCGCATCACGTCCATCGGATGCGTGTTGGCCGGGATCGCCTCGAGGATGCGCTGCACCGCGGCCGGAATCGAGCGCAGGCTTTTCAGCTTGCGCTTGTACGCGGCCAGCTCGGGCCCGGTCGGCAGCTTGGCGTGCACTAGCAAGTACGCAATCTCCTCGAACTCGCAGCGCGTCGCGATATCGAGGATGTCGTAGCCTCGATAGTGCAGGTCGTTGCCGCTGCGGCCGACGGTGCACAACGCGGTGTTGCCCGCGATCACGCCCGACAATGCAACGGATTTTTTTGGCTTGATGGCAACCGCGGCGTCGTTCATGGTGAGTCCTTCCTGTGCGCGAACAGCTGGTCCAGGCGGCGCTCATACGCGTGGTAGCCGATCACGTCGTACAACTCGGCGCGCGTCTGCATCGTGTCGACGACCGCCTTTTGCGTGCCGTCACGGCGCAGCGCCGTGTAAACGTTCAATGCAGCCTTGTTCATCGCGCGGAACGCCGACAGCGGATAGAGCGCCATCGCCACGCCGGCGCTGCGCAATTCGTCGATCGTCAGCAGCGGGGTGGCGCCGAACTCGGTGATGTTGGCCAGCACCGGCACCTTGACGGCCTCGGCGAAGCGACGATAGGTGGCCAGGTCCTGCGCCGCCTCCGCAAAGATGCCGTCGGCGCCGGCTTCGACGCATGCAAGCGCGCGCTCGATCGCGCGGTCGACTCCTTCAGAAGCGATCGAATCGGTGCGCGCGATCAAAAAAAAGTCACGATCGGTCTTTGCATCGGCTGCGGCTTTGACGCGATCCGCCATCTCGGCGGCGCTCACGATCTCCTTGCCGGGCCGATGACCGCACCGCTTCGCACCCACCTGGTCTTCGATGTGGCACGCCGCCGCGCCGGCTTTGATCAGCGACTTGACCGTGCGTGCAATGTTGAATGCGCTCGGGCCAAAGCCGGTATCGATGTCGACCAGCAGGGGCAGCGCACACACATCGGTGATGCGGCGCACGTCGATCAAGACGTCGTCAAGCGTGTTGATACCCAGGTCCGGCATGCCGAGCGACCCCGCCGCCACGCCGCCGCCTGAAAGATAAATCGCGCGATAGCCGACCTGCTGCGCCATTAACGCATGGTTCGCGATCAGCGCACCGACGATTTGCAGCGGCTGCTCAGCCCGCAACGCCGCGCGAAACGTTGCGCCGGCACTCATGAGCATGTGCTCCTACAGAAGATGAGACACGCCATCGCGCTCTTCGAGCAATTCCTTCAACGTCGCGTCCATTCTCTGGCGCGAGAACTCGTCGATCTCCAGGCCTTTGACCACCTCAAACTTGCCGCTGGCGCACACGCACGGCACGCCGTAAATGATGTCCGATGGGATGCTGTAGCTGCCATCGGAGGCGACACCCATCGTCACCCACTTGCCGTGGGTTCC
>JBGSWX010000196.1:0-3715 GCA_041751695.1 Burkholderiaceae bacterium
CGGTGCCGACGCTACCGCCGGCGGCCCTTGTTTCGCGGGCGCAGGCGCCGCCTTGCCGTCCGTGTCGAGCCGCGCGATCAACTCGCCCGCCAACACCGTGCTGCCGTCGGGCTTGACGATCTCAGCCATCACGCCGGCGGCCGGCGCGGGCACTTCGAGCACGACCTTGTCGGTTTCCACTTCGATCAGCGTCTCGTCGATCGCGACTGCATCGCCCGGCTTCTTCTTCCATTGCAGCAACGTCGCTTCGGCGACCGACTCGGACAGCTGCGGCACTTTGATTTCAACGATAGGCATCAGGGCTCCGCTACTTGTTCAGCACTAGGCCCTTGAGCTTGCCGAACGCCTGCTCAATCAACGCCTTCTGTTGCTCGCTGTGCTTGACGAAATAACCGACCGCGGGCGAAGCGGAGGCGGCGCGTCCGGCATAAGCGAGCTTCTGGCCGTCGGTCATGTTTTCGAGCACATGGTGCTGCACGTAAAACCACGGCCCCTGATTGGCGGGCTCGTCCTGGCACCACACGACCTCGGACAGCGCCGGATAGCGCTTGAGCTCGGCCGCCAGAGACTTGTGTGGAAACGGATAGAGCTGCTCGATGCGGAAGATCGCAACGTCTTTGTCTTCGCGCTCGCGCCGCGCGTTGACGAGGTCGTAGTACACCTTACCCGAGCAGCCGATCACGCGAGTCACTTTCCTGGCGTCGATCGCGGGATCGGTTTCGCCGATCACCGTCCGGAACTCACCCTTCGCCAGTTCTGAAAGATCCGACGTCGCGTCTTTCGCCCGCAACAGCGATTTCGGCGTCATGATCACCAGCGGCTTGCGAAACAGCCGGATCATCTGCCGCCTCAGCAAATGAAAGATCTGCGCCGCCGAAGTCGGCTGCACCACCTGCATGTTGTTGTCTGCCGCCAGCTGGAGGAAGCGTTCGAGCCGCGCCGAAGAATGCTCCGGCCCCTGCCCCTCGTAGCCGTGCGGCAGCATCAGCGTCAGCCCCGATTGGCGGCCCCACTTCACCTCGCCCGACGAGATGAACTGATCGATCAGCACCTGCGCACCGTTAACGAAGTCGCCGAACTGTGCCTCCCAGATCACCAGGGCGTTGGGCTCTGCGCTCGAATAGCCGTACTCGAAACCGAGACACGCTTCCTCCGACAACACCGAGTCGATCACAGTGAACGGCGCCTGCCCGTCGGCAACGTTCTCGAGCGGCGTGTAGCTGCCCTCGTCGAATTTTTCGCGGTTCTGGTCGTGCAGCACCGCGTGCCGGTGCGAGAACGTGCCGCGCGCGGTGTCCTGCCCGGTAATGCGCACGGCATAGCCGCTGCAGAGCAGCGTGGCATACGCGAGGTGCTCGGCCATACCCCAATCGAGGGGCAGCTTGCCCTCGGCCATCGAGCGGCGATCGGCCACGACTTTCTCGACCAGCGTATGCAATTTGAAGTTGGACGGAATCGTCGTGATGCGTTCGCCCAGGCGCTTTAGCTCCGCGAGCGGCACGGCGGTGTCGGCGTTGTCGGTCCATTTTCGATTGAGGAATAGCGACCAGTCGACTGCAAACTTGCTCTTGTAATTCGTGAGCACCGGGTCGGACGTGCCGCGGCCTTCCTCCAGCGCGGCACGAAAATCCTTCAGCATCTCGTCGGGCTGCTCGTCGCTCATCGTGCCCTGCGTGATCAGCTTGTCCGCGTAGACCTTGCGCACTCCCGGATGCTGGGCGATCTTTTTGTACATCAGCGGCTGCGTGACCGCCGGCGTGTCCTGCTCGTTATGCCCCAGACGGCGGAAGCAGACGATATCGATCACGATGTCGGAATTGAATTCCTGCCGGAAATCCATTGCCAGCTGCGTGACCAGCACCACCGCTTCCGGATCGTCGCCGTTGACGTGAAACACCGGCGCTTCGATCATCTTGACCACGTCGGTGCAGTACAGCGTCGAGCGCGTGTCGCGCGGGTCTGAAGTGGTAAAGCCGATCTGGTTGTTGATGACGATGTGAATCGTGCCGCCGGTGCCATAGCCGCGCGTCTGCGCCAGGTTCAGCGTTTCCATCACCACGCCCTGGCCGGCGAACGCGGCGTCGCCGTGCACCAGCACCGGCAGTACCGAGTCGCCATCCTTGTCGCCGCGCCGCTCCTGCCGCGCGCGCACCGAGCCTTCGACCACCGGATTGACGATCTCCAGATGCGACGGGTTGAATGCAAGCGATAGATGCACCGGCCCGCCGGGTGTGGAAATGTCGCTGGAGAATCCGTTGTGATATTTGACGTCGCCACCCGGCAGATCGGACGCGGCCTTGCCTTCGAACTCGGCGAACAAATCCTGCGGCATCTTGCCCAGAATGTTGACCAGCACGTTGAGGCGCCCGCGATGCGCCATGCCGATGACGATTTCCTGCACGCCGCTGACGCCTGCGCGCTGCACCAGCTCATCCATCGACGCGATGAAGCTTTCGCTGCCCTCGAGCGAGAATCGCTTCTGGCCGACGTACTTGGTGTGCAGATAACGCTCGAGTCCTTCGGCCGCCGTGAGGCGCCCCAGAATTTCTTTTTTCTGCTCTGCGCCGAACATCGGCGTGGCGCGGATCGACTCGAGCCGTTGCTGCACCCAGCGCTTCTGCACCGGATCGGACACGTACATGTACTCGGCGCCGATCGAGCCGCAGTACGTCTCGCGCAGCGCTTTGACAATTTCGCGCAACGTCATCTGTTCCTGGCCGAAGTACGTGTTGGACGCCGAGAACACGGTGTCCATGTCGGCTTCGCTCAGGTCATAGAACGCGGGCTCAAGCTCGGGGATCGCGGGCCGCTCGCGCCGCTGCAGCGGGTCCAAATTGGCCCAGCGATTGCCGAGGAACCGGTAGGCCGCAATGATCGACTGCACATGGACCTGCTTGCGCGCCACCGACAGATCGCTCGAAGCGACCTTCGGCGCAAATGCGTTGGCCTTGGCGCGCTGCGCGAACGATTCGACAATCGGGGCGTGCGCTACGTCGCGCGAGTCCGGTGAGCCGTCGGCGGCCGGGACCAGTTGCATCTGGTCAAAATAGGCACGCCATTTTTCAGGAACGGACCCGGGATTATCGAGGTAACGTTCGTACAGCTCCTCGACATACGGTGCGTTACCGCCAAACAGATATGAGTTGGCCTGCAGCTGCTTCATCATTCGCACATCCTCCGAAACGAGCTTCTCGTTTCAAATGCCCGCGCCGGTCCAACTACGACCGCGCAGCGACAGCATTTCCGGTTTCCGGTCATCGCTGTTCGCGTTTATCCGCACGGCGCACCGTACGGTAAACGATCATGCTACCACCGGCGTTCGAGTTTGATAGCCCAGTGTCGCATCGCCGCCGCGCGGGGACTTCAAGACTTCATCGGGCGCACGTCAGGAATACACTTCGCGCAAACATAGAATAGGAGACCGCGTGCGACCGACGGACATCAAAAATCCGGACTATTTTCATCATGTAGTCGACTGCCAATGGGCGTGTCCTGCGCACACTGCCGTACCCGAATACATCAGGCTGATCGCGGCCGGGCGTTACACCGACGCCTACATGGTCAACTGGAAGTCCAACGTCTTTCCCGGCATTCTGGGCCGCACTTGTGACAGGCCGTGCGAGCCCGCGTGCCGGCGCGGCCGGGTCGAGCAACAGCAGGCCGACAGGCCTGAGCCGGTCGCCATCTGCCGCTTGAAGCGCGTCGCGGCCGACTA
>JBGSWX010000197.1:0-2787 GCA_041751695.1 Burkholderiaceae bacterium
CGAATACCAGTTCGCGGGGCTCTTGCGCGGCAGCCGAACCGAGGTGAGCGAATGCTCGGTCGGCGACGCAGGGCTGATGCTGCAGGCCCCCGCCACCGCCGAGTTCGTGCTCGAAGGCCACATTCCTGTGGCGTCGGCGGGCTTCGACGGCAGGAGCGAACACGGCGTTCCCGTCAAGGAAATCGGTGGCTATCTATATGCGCTGGAAGGGCCGTTCGGCGACCACACCGGCTACTACAACGAAGCCGATTGGTTTCCGGTGTTCGAGATCGACCGACTCACGCATCGCCGCGACCCGATCTACCACTCGACCTACACCGGCAAGCCGCCCGACGAGCCGGCCATCCTCGGCGTTGCGCTCAACGAAGTATTCGTCCCGCTACTGCGCCGCACGTTTCCCGAGATCAGCGATTTTTATCTGCCGCCCGAAGGATGCAGCTACCGGATGGCGATCGTCTCGATACGCAAGCAATACGCGGGGCATGCAAAGCGCGTGATGTTCGGCGTGTGGAGTTTCCTGCGCCAGTTCATGTACACCAAATTCATCGTCGTGACCGACGACGACATCAACGTGCGCGACTGGAAGGAAGTGATCTGGGCGATCACGACGCGGGTGGATCCGGTGCGTGACACGCTGCTGGTCGACAACACTCCGATCGACTATCTTGACTTTGCATCCCCCGTGGCCGGGCTCGGCGGCAAGATGGGGATCGATGCGACCAACAAGTGGCCAGGCGAAACGCAGCGCGAATGGGGCCGGCCAATCGCGATGGACCCGGCGGTCAAGACGCGAGTCGATGCAATGTGGGGTGAACTGGGAATCTAGCGATGGAACGCAAACCGATCCGGCGCGGCGGCATCAAGTCCGTGGGTTATGACCGCAACAATCGCGTGCTGGAAATCGAATTCGACAACGGATCGATCATTCAACACACCGCGGTGGGCGAAGAGATCGCGCGGCGGTTCATTGCGAGCTCGTCGCCGGCGAGCGTTTACAAGGACACGATTCAGGAAGAGTTCACGGTCAAGCGCCTCAGGTGATCAAGAGCGCGTGATCGCTACAAAAAGAACAACGTCGCAAGGCCGAGAAAGATGAACACGCCCATGCTGTCGGTCGTGAACGTCAGCAGTACCGAAGAACCCAGCGCCGGATCGCGGCCGGCGCGCTCCAGCACCAGCGGAACGAACGTGCCGACCAGCGCGGCGATCAGCATGTTCAGGAACATCGCCAGCAACAAAGTTAAGCCGATCAGCCAACCGCGCGCGTTGTCCACGTAAATCCACCACGCAACCAGGCCCGCAATGCTGCCCCACACCAGGCCGTTCAACCCGGCGATGACCAACTCCTTCAGTATCAGCCGCCTCGCGTTACCGCCGGTCACGTGGCCGAGCGCGAGCGAGCGGATCATCAGCGTCATCGTCTGATTACCGGAATTGCCGGCAATCCCCATCACGATCGTCATCAACGTGGCGAGCGCCACAACCTGCTCGATGGTGGTTTCGAACGCCCCGATAACTCGCGATGCGAAAAACGCCGTGCAAAGATTCAACGCGAGCCATGACCAGCGATTGCGCGCCGAATTCCATACCGACGCGAACAAATCTTCGTCTTCGCGCAAACCGGCTTGCGCCAGCGCCGCGTCCTCGCCCTCCTCGCGAATGACGTCGACCACCTCGTCGATCGTCAGCCTGCCCACCAGCCTGCCGGCTTCATCCACGACCGGGGCCGAGACCAGGTCGTAACGCTCGAACGCCTGCGCCGCTTCGCTCGTCTCATCGAGCGGCGAGAGTGTCATCAAGTCGGTGCTCATCACCGAGGCGACTTCGATGTCCGGCTCATTCAACAGCAACCGGTCGAGCGGCAGACCGCCCTTCAATACATCGTGCCGATCGACGACGAATATCTGGTCGGTGTGGTTGGGCAGCGCATCGAAGCGGCGCAGGTAACGCAGCACGACTTCGAGCGTGACGTCCTCGCGAATCGAGATCATCTCGAAATCCATCAGTGCACCGACCGAATCGTCCGGGTACGACATCGACGCGCGCAACTGCGCACGCTCTTCGCTCGTGAGGCTCTCTCGAACCTCGTCGACGACATCGGCGGGCAGATCGTCCGCAATCGCAGCGATCTCATCGGTTTCGAGGCTCTCGACGGCATCGACCAGCTCCTCGCGGTTCATCGACGCGATCAGCGTCTCGCGCACCGCGTCGCTGACTTCGATCAGAATGTCGCCGTCGCGATCGGCCTTGACGCCGTCCCACACCGTGAGCCGGTCTTCGAGCGGCAGCGACTCCAGGATGTAGGCGATATCGGCCGGGTGCAGTCGATCAAGAATCGACTTCAGCTCGTTCAGGTGTTGCCGGTGCACCAACTGTTCGACCAGCGCCTTCTTTTCCGCGCCCGGTGTTTGCTCGCGCTGCACGAGCGCTTCGACACGATGTTGCTTTTCGAGCAGCTGCTCGACGCGCGCCAGCGCACGCTGCGCGGCTTCCGGATCGTGCGCCTGCGCAGCGTTGCGCTGTTCGAGTTCGAGTTTCACTTGATCCATTGAACGCTCCTCGTGTACGCGAGCCTACGGCTCGCACGTGCACTCGTCGCGATTAGTCAGGCGCGCTGCCTTCGGAGCGGCCACGCGTACGCGCGCAATATAAAGGCTCGCAAAAGCGCCCTCACGGCGGTACGGCGTCGGCCATGAAGCGTTGGATCGCGGCCGTTCGGCGATCGAGGTAGTGGCCCGACCGGATACGGCCGTAGCGCTTCGGATTCGGCAGGTACGCGGCCAGGCG
>JBGSWX010000198.1:0-2785 GCA_041751695.1 Burkholderiaceae bacterium
GTCCAGCGGCGCTGCCTGGCGGGCGGAAGGCGCCGTGGCCCCGTCAGTCAGGCGTTGCGCGCGCCGGCATCCGCCAGCGCCTCGCTTTTGTCGTCAATACGCTGCAGCAATGAGTTCCATGACTTGACGAATGCCTGCGCACCCTCCTTCTGCAGCTGCGCGGCGAGCGCGTCGACGTCGATATTCGCCTGCGCAAACTTTTTCAGCATTTCTTCCGCATCGCCGCCGTCGGCCGCCATCACCGGCGTGCGCTGACCGTGCTCAGCGTACGCGCGCAGCGTTTTTTCCGGCAGCGTGTTGATCGTGTCGGGCGCAGCGAGCGCTTCAACATACAACGTATCCGACACCTTCGGGTCTTTCGTTCCGGTGCTTCCCCACAGCAGGCGCTGCGATTGCGCTCCGGCATTGGCCAGCGTGCGCCAGCGTGGCGATGCCAACAACTCGCGATAAGCGCGGTACGTGCGCGCGGCGATCGCGATGCCGAGCCGATGGTTCAACTCGGCAGGCACTTTGTCGCTGACCGCGCGGTCCCAGCGGCTCACGAACACCGAGGCCACCGAGCCGACGCGCAGGTCGAGCCCAGCCTCGATGCGCCGCTCAATGCCGCGCAAATACGCTTCGGCCGCAGCGAGGTATTGCTCGGGCGAGAACAGCAGAGTGACGTTGACCGGCACGCCGGCGAAGATCGATTCCTCGATCGCCGGAATTCCTTCGGGAGTGCCGGGAATCTTGACGAAAAGATTCGGCCGATCGGCCTGCCGGTAGATCCGCGTGGCCGCTTCGATGCTGCCTGCGGTGTCGGCCGCCAACAGCGGCGACACCTCCATCGAAACCCAGCCGTCGACGCGATTGCTGGCATCGAAAATAGGCCGGAACAAATCGGCAGCGCGTCGCAAATCTTCGAGTGCGAGCTCGACGAACAGTGTCTCGCCGGATTTTCCCGCCGCCGACTTGACGCGGATGCCATCGTCGTACGCGTCGCCGGCGCCGATTGCTTCATCGAAGATGGTGGGATTCGAGGTCAGGCCAGTGACCGAGAATTCGTCGAGGTATCGGCGCAGCGTGCCTTCATCGAGAAGACGGCGCGAGATGTTGTCGAGCCACAGGCTCTGGCCGAGGTCTCGCAAGTATCCAGTGTTGTTCATGCTTGCTCCTTGTTTAGCACACCGCGCTCTGCTCGGGTTGCGGGTCGTGCCAGCCATCATCACCCGCAATCACGTCGGCCGCCACCGCCGGCCCCCACGTACCGCATTCGTATTCAGCGACCGGCGTGGCGTGACCCAGAATCGGATCGATCACACGCCACGCCGCTTCGACGCTGTCATCGCGCGTGAAAAGCGACGCATCACCGGCCATCGCATCGCCCAGCAGCCGCTCATACGGTAAATCTTCGCTGGCGGGGGAACGGCGTGCAACGAGCTCGACCGACTCACCAAGCATTTCATCGCCTGCACGCTTGACGCGCGCACCGGCGGAGATCACCACCTCGGGACTCAAGCGAAAGCGGAAATAATTCGACTGCGAGTGCGCGGTTCGATCAAAGATCGGCAGCGGCGGACTTTTAAGATCGACCTTCACCTCGGTGGCGGTAATCGGTAAGCACTTGCCCGCGCGAATGTAGAACGGCACACCGGCCCAGCGCCACGTGTCGATGTGCAGCTTCAACGCAGCGAACGTCTCGACCTGAGAATCCGGCGCCACGCCGGCCTCGTCCCGATAGCCGCGAAACTGGCCGCGCACCACATGCTGTGGCTCCAGCGGCCGCATCGCGCGGAACAAGCGCAGCTTCTCGCTGCGCATCGATTCGGAATCGCGGCCGGCCGGGGCATCCATCGCCAGCAACGCAATGACCTGCAGCAAATGGTTCTGCACCACGTCGCGAAGCGCGCCCACTTCCTCGTAGAAGCCGCCGCGTCCCTGCACGCCGAAGCTCTCGGCCATGGTGATCTGCACGTTGTCGATGTAGTTGCGGTTCCAGACGGGCTCGAGACTGGAGTTGGCGAAGCGAAAGTACAGCAGGTTCTGCACTGCCTCTTTGCCGAGATAATGGTCGATGCGGAACACCGACGATTCGGGAAAGACTTCATGCAGCGTGCGATTGAGAGCCTGCGCCGACGCGAGGTCCCGACCGAACGGCTTCTCGACGACCACCCGCGCATCGGCTGCGCAGCCGGCATGGGCCAGGCCTTGGACGACCGTGCCGAACATACTGGGAGGAATCGCCAAATAATGCAGCGGCCGCTGCGCGCCATCGAGCGCTCGGCACACGCGGCCGTACGTGTCCGGATCGGCGTAGTCGCCGTCCACGTAGCGCATCAGCGACGCGAGCTTGGTAAAAGCCGCCTCATCGATACCGCCATTTTTCTGCAAGGAATCGCGCGCACGTTCCCGCAGCTTGTCGAGCCACCAACCGGCGCGCGCTATGCCGATGATCGGCATGTCGAGCTCGCCGTGCCGGATCATTGCCTGCAGCGCTGGAAAGATTTTCTTGTAGGCCAGGTCGCCGGTGGCGCCGAAGAAAACGAAGGCATCGGATTGAAGCATCGTCATGTCGACTCTTTCTAGCGAGCACGCCGTCGCCGCAACAAGCGACAGTCAGCAAATGCGTGGGAGTTGGTCCCCGGTCAACACATCGACGATGCGTTCGCCACCGAAGCCGGTTGTCAACACGACCGTCGCTCGCGGAGCGTCGAGCACTTCTCCGATGACCGCCGCATACCGGCCGGCCGGATGCGCGCGCATCGCCTCCAGCACACGCGGCGCTGCACCGGCCGGCACCACCGCA
>JBGSWX010000199.1:0-7744 GCA_041751695.1 Burkholderiaceae bacterium
CGCTGGTTGCCCCGATGGTCCCGCCATGCGCCTCGACCGCTGCCTTAGCGATAGCAAGACCCAGGCCCAAACCTCCGAACTCGCGACTAATCCATTCGTCTGTCTGACCGAACGCATCGAAAATGGCAGGCAGCGCCGCGCGCCCGATACCGATTCCGTTGTCCGATACGGACAACACGAATCGCTCCCCCTCGCTGTTGGAGCGGATGGCGATCTCGCCGCCTTCGGGCGTGAACTTGGACGCGTTCTGCAGCAGGTTGCGGGCTACCTGCCTGATGCGAGTGAAGTCGCCGTGGGTCTTGCAACGCACGGCGTTGAGCTCAACCGTCAGTCGCTGTTCCTTGCCGCGCACGTCCGATTCGCAGCTCTGCACCGCGGCGGTGACCGCTTCGTGCAAATCGATCGGCGCGGCGTCGATCTCAATTTTGCCGCTCTTGATGCGTGTCAGATCGAGCAGATCGTCGATCAAATTCGACTCGATCTGCACATTGCGCCGGATCGTCTCGAGCGCCTCGCGCGCAGACTCGGGTAAATCCTGCCGCCGCATCAGCAGCTGCACCGCGATCACGATGGGCGTCAAAGGCGTGCGCAGCTCGTGCGAAAGCGCCGCCAGAAACCGATCCTTGGCGCGCTTGGCCAACGCCTGCTCTTCCCGCGCACGCTTCGCCTCCTGTAGCGCGCGCTGCAACTCAGCGCGGCTCTGCGCAAGCGCGTCGACGGCTTCGAGCGGCAGAGTCTGATCGTGAATTTTGCGTGGCTGAATCATCGATAGCCCTTTTGCGTGCCTGAATCATCGATAACCCTCTGAGTCGCATACACCATGCCTGCCCGGCACGGGAGCCGGGCCGAGGTGGGCTTCCACCGTCTGTTCGCCGAGCGGCAATGGCAGCTAAGCTACCCTCTTGCCGCCCTTTTTTACCGTTACATCGGAGACTCTATGCCCGCCTGCGCGCGCGCCATCGGCGCAATTTTCGCTTCAACGTTATTGGCTGCCTCGGCTTACGCGGCCGACCTGACGGTCGGACTGTCGACGCCCGTCACGTCGCTCGATCCGCATTTTCATAACCTGACGCCGAACAACAGCCTGGGGCGGCACGTGTTCGAGACGCTGGTCAAGACCGACGAGGCGCAGCGCATGCTGCCCGGGCTCGCCGAGTCTTGGAAAGCGCTGAACGATCTCGAGTGGGAATTCAAGCTGCGCAAAGGCGTGAAGTTTCACAACGGGCAGGACTTGACTGCCGACGATGTGATCGCGACGTTCAAGCGGGTGCCGAACGTGCCGAATTCGCCGGCGTCGTTTGCATTCTTTGTGCGGCCGATCGTCGACATTCAGACACCGGACAAGTACACGCTGCGGTTCAAGACCGACAAGCCGCACCCGCTGCTGCCGAACGACATGACGTCGATCATGATCGTGCCGAAATCGGTCGCAGAAACCGCGAAGACTGAGGACTTCAACTCGGGCAAGGCGATGATCGGAACCGGGCCGTATCGCTACGCCGAGTACGCGGCCGGCGACCGGGTCGTTCTGAAACGCAACGATGCGTACTCCGGCACGAAGCCCGTGTGGGACAACGTTCGCTTCCGCATGATCCCGAGTGCACCGGCACGCGTGGCAGCGTTACTCGCCGGCGATGTGCAGATGATCGAAGGCGTGCCTACGGCAGACATCGCGCAGTTGTCGAAGGACAAGCGCGTGGCGCTGTCATCGGCGGTATCGAACCGCATCATTTACCTTCACATGGATTCGATGCGCGAGAAAAATTCGCCGTTCGTGACCGGCGCCGACGGCAAAGCGCTGGACGTGAATCCGCTGCGCGACCCGCGTGTTCGGCGCGCCATCAGCAAGATGATCGATCGCGATGCGATCGTGTCGCGCATCATGGAAGGCCAGGGCGTTTCGGCGGGTCAATTGCTGCCCGAGCAGTTCTTCGGCACCAGCAAGACGCTGAAGCCCGAGAAATACGATCCCGAAGGCGCGAAGAAACTTATGGCCGAAGCCGGCTACCCGAACGGCTTCGGGCTTACCTTGCACGCACCCAACAACCGTTACATCAACGATGCGGCGGTGGCGCAGGCGGTCGCGCAGTATCTATCGCGCAACGGCATTGCGACCAAGCTCGAGACGATGCCGTCGGCCGTGTTCTTCTCGCGCGGATCGAAGCTCGAGTTTTCGTTCCTGCTCGCCGGCTGGGGCGCAGAGACGGGCGAGACCAGCTCGCCGTTGCGCGCGTTGCTCGCCACGTTCGACTCAAAGCAGGGCCTGGGCACCGCCAATCGCGGCCGCTTTTCGGACGCCGGCGTCGACGCCTTGTTGACGCAGGCGCTGACGACGATCGACGATACCAAGCGCGGAATCATGCTGGCGCGCGCGTCGGAAAAAGCGATCGGCGAGATGATGGGCCTGGTGCCGCTGCATTACGAAGTCAGCACCTGGGCCACACGCCAGGGCCTTACGTACAAGGCGCGCGCCGATCAGAACACGTATGCCTATGAAGTGCGGTCAGGCAAATGAGCATGTTCAAACGCGCGCAGCGCGATTGGAAACAGCATCGTCATTCCCGCGCAGGCGGGGATCCATGCCGCGTATGCGCGAAAAACTGGCTTCCCGCTTGTGGGAATGACAGTTCGCTGAGCATTCGCACCTAGCGACGAGGCACGGCCCGTGACCGTCTATGTGCTACGCCGGTTGGCACAGACGCTGCTGGTACTCGCGGTCACGTCTCTGCTGGTGTTCGGCGGCTTGTATCTGATAGGCGATCCGGTCGAGATCCTCGTCAATCCTGCCGCCGATCAGATCGAGAAAGAGCGCGCGAGCAAAGCGCTCGGGCTGGATAAGCCGATTCACGAGCAGTATCTGAGCTTCGTCGGCGGCGCGTTTACCGGCAACCTCGGCAACTCGTTCGTGTATGCGCGGCCCGCGCTCGAGGTGATCTTCGAGCGCATGCCGGCGACGCTCGAGCTTGCGTTTCTGGCGATGGTGATCGCCGTGTCGCTCGGCATACCGCTCGGGCTGTACGCGGGACTGCGACCGCACAGTGCCGGCGCCAAAGCAATCATGGCGGGATCGATCCTCGGTTTTTCGCTGCCGACCTTTTGGGTCGGCTTGATTCTGATTCTGGTATTCGCGGTGCAGCTCGGCTGGCTGCCGTCGACCGGGCGCGGTCCGACGACCGATGTGCTCGGACTGCAGTTGTCGATCTTCAATGTTGAAGGCCTTCGATACGCGCTGTTGCCCGCGATCAACCTCGCGCTGTTCAAGCTGTCGCTGATCATCCGGCTGACGCGCGCGCAGGTGCGCGAGCAGAGCCTGCTCGATTACATCAAGTTTGCGCGTGCCAAGGGACTCACCAACCGCCGCGTGATCGGCGTTCATCTGCTGAAAAACATCATGATTCCGCTGATTACCGTGATCGGGCTCGAGCTCGGCTCGGTGATCGCGTTCGCTGTGGTCACCGAAACGATCTTCGCGTGGCCCGGGATGGGCAAGCTGGTGATCGATTCGATCTTTCAGCTCGACCGCCCGGTCGTCGTCGCGTACCTGCTGGTCGTCGTGTTCATGTTTATCACGATCAACCTGGTGGTCGATCTGCTGTACTCCACACTAGACCCGCGCGTCCGCCTGGCGGACATTCAACAGTGACGGCGATGAGCGCAGCGCCCATCGAATCGGGTCGCATCGTCACCATCGACGTGGTCGATCGCGCGCAATTGCCGTGGCGCCGGTTTGCGTCGCAGTTTGCCGAAAGCAAAATTGCGATGTTCGGATTGGCGATGCTTGTGGTTGTGGTGGCCATCGCGCTGTTTGCGCCGTGGCTCGCGCCGCAGAATCCGTATGACCTGACCAAGCTCGATCTGCTCGATTCGCGCCAACCGCCCGGCAGCAAGAGCCTGGATGGCATCACCTACTGGCTTGGGACCGACGGCCAGGGCCGCGACATGCTGTCGGCGATTTTCTACGGACTGCGCGTATCGCTGATGGTCGGCGTGGTCTCGGGTGTCATCGCGCTGACGATCGGTTCGATTCTGGGCGTGCTCGCCGCATACCTCGGCGGCCGCTTCGAACAACTGGTGATGCGCATCGTGGACATCCAGCTCGGCTTTCCGGCCATCCTGGTGGCGCTGATTCTGCTGGCGGTGCTCGGAAAGGGCGTCGACAAAATCATCATCGCTTTGGTAACGGTGCAGTGGGCGTATTACGCGCGCACCGCGCGCTCGGCCGCGCTGGTCGAACGAAACAAGGAATACATCGAGGCCGCGCGCTCGCTTGGGCTCTCCGGGGCACGCATCGTGCTGCGGCATTTGCTGCCGAATGCGCTGCCGCCGCTAATCGTGGTCGGCACGGTGCAGGTCGCGCATGCCATCGCGCTCGAAGCGACGCTGTCGTTCCTCGGCCTCGGACTGCCGCCGACCGAACCGTCGCTCGGGCTGCTGATCGCCAACGGCTACGAGGTGCTGATGTCGGGAAAATACTGGATCAGCATGTATCCCGGCATCGCATTGCTGCTGACGATTCTTGCAATTAATCTGGTCGGCGATCAGCTGCGCGACATCTTGAATCCGCGGCTGGCGAGATAGGCATTCGATGACCGCACTGCTGTCCGTGCGCAACTTGCGCACCGAGTTCGCAACTCGCGACGGCTTGCTGCCCGCCGTGGGCGACGTGTCGTTCGACCTTAGGCGCGGTGAAGTGCTCGGCCTGGTCGGCGAATCGGGCTCGGGAAAATCGGTCACCGGCTTTTCGATTCTCGGCTTGATCGATCCGCCCGGCCGCATCGCCGCGGGCAGCATCGTGTTTGACGGCGGCGAGCTCGTCGGTGCATCTCAAGAGCACATGCGCGCGCTGCGCGGCAAGCGCATTGCGATGATTTTTCAGGACCCGATGATGACCTTGAACCCGGTCCTGTCGATCGAAACGCAGATGGTGGAAACGGTGCTCGCGCACGAGCAGGTATCGCGCGAATCCGCGCGTGAGCGCGCGATGGCAACGTTAAGCCGCGTCGGGATCGCGTCGCCCGCCGAACGCCTCGGCCAGTATCCGCATCAATTTTCAGGCGGCATGCGGCAGCGAGTGGCCATTGCAATCGCGATGCTGCACAGCCCCGATCTGATCATTGCCGATGAGCCGACCACCGCACTCGACGTCACGGTGCAGGGGCAGATCCTGTACGAGATGCAAAAGCTGGTGCGCGAGTCCGGCACCGCGCTGATTTGGATTACGCATGACCTTGCAGTCGTTGCCGGGCTCGCAGATCGGATCGCGGTGATGTATGCCGGACGCATCGTCGAGCTCGGCAACGCCGACGATGTGCTCGAAACACCACGCCATCCGTACACGCGCGGGCTGCTTGACTCGGTGCCCGCCGCCACCGCGCCGGGCCAACGCCTCAGGCAGATCAGCGGCTCAACCCCTTCATTGATCACGCTGGGCCCCGGATGCGCATTCAGGCAGCGCTGCGAGCGCGCAGCGCCCCCGTGCGAAGTGATGCCCGCAATTACACGGGTCGATGGGCGCGAATTGCGGTGCTATTTCCCGTTGCTCTACGCGGAACGAGTCAATGAGCGCGTTGCTTGAATTCGACGCGGTGTCCAAGCGCTTCTCGAAGCGCCTGGACGTGATCGTAAAATTCGCGCGGCGATTCGGCGCGAAGGTCAGCGAGCACACAGTGCATGCCGTCGACCACGTGAGCTTCGGCGTCAACGAGCGCGAGGTCGTCGGTCTCGTCGGCGAATCAGGTTGCGGCAAATCGACGCTCGGCCGCGTAGCGTGCGGGCTGTATGCACCGAGCGACGGCGCGGTGCGCTATCGAGGCCAGCCGGTGGCGCACATCAATGGCGCCCAGCGCCCCATCCAGATGATTTTTCAGGACCCGTTCGCCTCGTTGAATCCGCGCATGCGAGTGGCGCAAATCATCGGCGAGGCACCGCGCGTGCACGGACTGATCGACGCTAAGCAGATCGAGGATTACGTCGCGCAATTGTTAAAGCGGGTGGGGCTTGATCCCGGCTACGTGCGGCGCTATCCGCATCAGTTCTCCGGCGGCCAACGCGCGCGCATCGGGATCGCCAGGGCGTTGGCGGTCAAGCCCGAGTTTCTGGTGTGCGACGAGGCGGTGGCGGCGCTCGACGTGTCGATCCAGGCGCAGGTGCTCAACCTGTTCATGGACCTGCGCGACCAGTTTCAGCTGACTTACCTGTTCATCAGCCACGACCTCGGCGTGGTGCGGCACTTGTCGGACCGGGTGGTCGTGATGTACCTCGGACGCGTCGTCGAAATCGCCGCCACCGAGGCGCTGTTCGCAGCACCCAATCACCCGTACACGCAGGCGCTGCTGACCGAGGTGCCGCGCATCGATCGCAAGCGGCGCGCTTTCGTTCCGATCAAGGGCGAGATTCCATCGCCGCTGGCGCCGCCGTCGGGCTGCCACTTTCATCCGCGCTGCCCGCACGCGATGCCGCGCTGTTCGACCGAAGTGCCGGCGCTGCGCGAGATCGCGCCGGCGCGCTGGTCGGCGTGCCACTTGAATGACGTTAGAACTGGCACGTTGCAATGAGTGAGCCGACTTTTCGCGCGCATGGTCCGGCACAACCGCGCGTCGCTCTCGTCCTGGATTCACCGCACTCGGGCTTCCAATTCCCGGCGGACTTCGATGCCACTCTGTCGGAATTCGATCTGCGCGACGGCGAGGATTGCTTTGTCGACGAGCTGTATCTGCCCGCTACCGAGTTGGGTGTCTCCCTACTCGCGGCGCAAACGCCGCGCACGTACCTGGACCCGAACCGGCACGCCGGTGACATCGACCTCGACCTGATCGAAGGCGGAGCCTGGCCGCACACGCACGTGCCAAGCGGCAAAGCGCGTATCGGCAAAGCGCTGATCTGGCGCACGCTCGACGATGGGCGTGCGATTTACGCCCGCAAATTGAAAGTGGACGAAGTGCTTGCACGTATCGAACGCCATCACACGCCGTACCATCGCGCGCTGCAAGACGCGATCGATAGTGCGCACGGGCGATTTGGCGTCGTGTATCACCTCAACTGTCATTCCATGAACTCGGTGGCGGGCAAGATGGGTGAAGGCGGCGAAGGCTCGCCGCGAGCCGATTTCGTTCTGGGCGATCGCGACGGCACGACGTGCGATCCGGCGTTCACCGAGTTCGTGCGCGCCACACTGGCCGCGATGGGCCATAGCGTCGGGGTCAACGATCCGTACAAAGGGGTCGAGCTGGTCAAGGCGTATTCGAAGCCCGCCGCCGGCCGCCATAGCCTGCAGCTCGAGATCAACAAGAGGCTTTATATGGATGAGGCAAAGCGCGAGCGCAATGCTGGCTATGAACCGCTGCAGCGCAAGCTGCAGCATTTGATCGAGGCGATCGTCGACTACATCGGACCGGAGGTGCGCCGTGTCTGAACGTGTGGCTGAAACTGTGCGCGGTCATCATCCGGTCGAGGTGCGGCCGCCCGACATTTCCAGATACAAGCAAGGCAACACCGGCGTCGATTACGTGCATGCGATCGACTCGGGACAACCCGGGCTGACGGTGATGGTGCAGGCGCTGACGCACGGCAACGAATTTTGCGGCGCGCACGCGCTTGACACTTTGATGCGCGAGCAGATCAAGCCCACGGCGGGCAAGCTGATCGTCGCTTTCGCCAATGTCGACGCCTATGCACGCTTCGACTTCGACGATCCGGACGCATCGCGCTATATCGACGAGGACTACAACCGCGTGTGGGCCGACGA
>JBGSWX010000200.1:0-4812 GCA_041751695.1 Burkholderiaceae bacterium
AGAATCCGCAGATCCGGCCAGACTTCGGTGAGCCGGGCGCGGAGCTGTTCACGCATCAAACGTTCATCGTCTGCAATGATCGCCGTTGCCATCCGCCAATTCTATGCGGCCGGCTTGACTTCTGCGGGGCTATCCGATTCAAACGTGTACGGCACTTCGATCGTGACGATCGTGCCACTCGGAGAGTTCGCCTCGATCGATAGTTTGGCGGCACCGCCGTATAAAGCGGCCAGCCGTTCGCGCACGTTGGCGAGGCCGACGCCGCTGCCAGACACTCCGCCCGCTGCGAACCCAAGGCCGGAGTCGGCCACCGTCACGCGCAGGCGCCCGTTCGAAATATCCGCCGAGATCGTCAGCGATCCGCCTTCGGGCTTGGGCTCGAGCCCGTGCTTGATCGAGTTTTCAACCAGTGATTGCAGCATCATCGGGGGGAACTGCGCCGAACCCAGCCCTTGCGGCACGATGACCGAATACTGCAGGCGGTCTTCCATCCTGAATTTCAGAATCTCCAAATACGATCGGCACAGTTGCACTTCCTTGCCGAGTGTCGTCGAGCCTTCGCGCATTTGAGGTAACGCCGCACGCAGATATTGGATCAGGCTCTTTTGCATCTTCGACGCAATCGACGGCGCCGTTTCGATCAGGTAGTCGACCGACGCGAGCGTATTGAACAGAAAGTGCGGCTCCACCTGCGCCTGCATCGTCTTCAACTGCGCTTCGGCGAGTTGACGCTTCAAGCTTTCTTCGGCCGCGGTTTCGGTGGCGGCTTCAGCGCGCCGTTCGGCGCGCTTTTTCCCACCCAGGACCACCTTGACGATGATGCCGGCCGTGATCAGCAGCATCACAAAGCTCATCAGCCAGTCGCCGCTTTTCTCGCGCAGGCGACGCGTCTCGCGCGCGATCTGGCGCTCGATCTGTTTCTCGACGATGTCTTCGATCTGGTCGCGCGCCTTGTCGATCGCCATCGCAAGCTGCTGCGGGTCCTGCGTGAACTCGGGGCCGATTGTCACCGCGCCCCCTTCGCCTTCGACCGTGACTACGGGCTCGACCGCCGATGCAGTGCCGTCTTTGGGTTCGGCTGGGCCGCGCTCAACGCGGACGCCCTTTTCGTCGATGATCACCGCTACTTGCTTGCCGTCATCCTCAGCCGTGATGCGAAGACCTTTGTCGTCGATCTTCACATTTGCGTCGCCCGGCTTACGGCTCGGCTTGGTCTTGCGGACAGGCGTCTGATCGGGTGCCTGCACTCGCACGCCGTCGGGCGCGACTTGCAAATTCACCTGCACACGGTCTTTGCCTTCGCCCATTTTCACGACGACGACGGGCTCGCTTTCGTACAGCACGTTGTCGGCAATGGCCCCGAGAATCAGCAACAACAACGCAACAAGAAAGAATCTGCGCCAACTCACCTTTGCAAGCCAGTCGCCCAGGCGACTGCCCAGGTTTTTTACGGTCGGTGCAGAAGCGCGTCCCGCTTCCGCGGCCGCACCGCGCGTCCATGCAAATGCGCTTCTCCAGCGCGAAGTGCGCGGCTTCGCACTGGCATTGGCCGACGCGTCCTTCAAGTTGCCGTTATCGGTTGTCATCAGCGGACTTTATAAGCCGTCGCTGATCAGCGCCAACTCGCTGCGACAGATTGCAACAATCCGGTCACAGACTGCAGGTATCGGGACTGGATGGCAGAAAAGAAAAGGCCCGGATTTTCCGGGCCCTCTTTTTCGGAACTGCGCGCTTGTTTAAAGCGCGGCCTTCGGCGCCTGCTCACACGCGGCCGCAACCGTTGGCGACCGTTGAGGCGTGACGACCACGGGTTCAAGCTTCACCAACTGCAGGCCGGCGCCCGTCAGCGTTGCGCGTTCCACACTCAGTGCGCCGCCGGCAGTGGCGACGAGCCCGAGACCGAAGACGGCAGCCAGCACGGCACTCAGGAAACGAGTTTGGTTTGATGTGCGATACATGGTGCTCTCCTTCATTGCGTGGGTTCGTCTTGAAGCGCACTGTAGGGAGATGGCCCGCACGATGCGACCGAGTTGCGACGAACTGCGCAAAGGAAGGCGCGAACTGCAATCGCGCGGGTCGATCGGAACGAATCGGCGTTTAAAGCGACGAAACCGGCGCCGAACGGATGAGCGGCGTCGCACCGCTTGCCGCTTAACCGGCCCCGATAGCGCGCAGCAGCAACGAAATCGCCAGCAACGTCCAGCCGGCGCGACCCGCATGATGAGCCCACGGATTGTCTGCGCGCATCTTCGCGGCGTGCTCGAGCAATTGTTGACGCCGCTTGAGCGCTTCCGCCTGGCCGCTCGCCTGCGTGCCTGCCTTGACGATCGCGCGCACGAACGGAAATTGCACCATCATCGATAGGGTGAGCACAGCCGCGCCCAGATTCCCCAGGCCATGCGGAAACCGGCCGGCGTCGAACTCCACCAACGCCAAAGCGCCCATCAAGGCGCTTAGAACAAAGAACGCATGGCGCCAGATGCGTTCGCCGGATGTCTTAATGGCAGTTGTATTGCGAGGTTCGTTCATTTCAGGAATCCGTGACTGCTCAACCTGTATATAGACCTATCGGCGGCCGTCACGTTCTGACGATTGCGGCAGAATTATTGCTCCCGCGACACTGTAGGAGGAGACGCCATGCAATTTACGGGCTGGGACAACCCGATGGGCACCGATGGCTTCGAGTTCATCGAGTACGCCGCGCCCGACCCCGCCGCGCTGGGCAGCGTGTTCGAGACGATGGGCTTCGTGGCCGTCGCGCGCCACCGCCACAAGAAAGTGACACTGTATCGGCAGGGCGGGGTCAACTTCATCATCAACGCCGAACCCGATTCGTTCGGGCAGCGTTTCGCGCGGCTGCACGGGCCGTCGATCTGCGCGATTGCATTCCGCGTGCGCGACGCGGCGCAGGCGTATCAGCGCGCGCTCGAACTGGGCGCGTGGGGATTCGACTCGAAGTCCGGGCCGATGGAGCTGAATATCCCGGCGATCAAGGGTATCGGCGACTCGCTGATCTACTTCGTCGATCGCTGGCGCGGCAAGAACACTTCAGCACCCGGCGGAATCGGCGACATCGATATCTACGACGTCGACTTCGAGCCGATTGCAGGTACTCAGCCAAACCCAGCGGGCTGTGAACTCATGTTCATCGATCACCTGACGCACAACGTGCACCGCGGCCGCATGAAAGAGTGGGCCGAGTATTACGAGCGCCTGTTCAACTTCCGTGAGGTCCGCTACTTCGACATCGAAGGCCAGTTGACGGGGCTCAAGAGCAAGGCGATGACGAGTCCATGCGGGAACATCCGGATCCCGATCAACGAAAGCTCCGACGACAAGAGCCAGATCGTCGAATACCTCGACCAGTATCGCGGCGAAGGCATTCAACACGTTGCACTCGCCACCGGCGACATCTATGCCACCGTACGCGCGATGAAGCAGAACGGCGTCGCGTTTCAGGACACGATCGACACGTATTACGACCTGGTTGACCAGCGTCTGCCGAATCACGGCGAGCAAATGGTGGAGCTGAAGCAGTTGCGCATCCTGATCGACGGCGCAACGCATCAGGGCGCGCCCAACGAATTGTTATTGCAGATATTTACGCAGACGGTGATCGGCCCCATCTTCTTCGAGATCATTCAGCGCAAAGGCGACGAAGGCTTCGGCGAAGGCAACTTCCGCGCGCTGTTCGAGTCGATCGAGCTGGATCAGATCAAACGCGGCGTGCTCAAAGCCGACTCGAAGGCCAGCGTGTAGCGCATGGCAGTTTCACCGGTTACCTACGGCACCAGCACGCGCCCGCCGCGCGGTGATTATTCCGGGGCGCACGACGATTACACGTGCGACCAGCACTGGGAGCGCTACACACCGGAAGAGCACGCGATGTATGCGCAACTGTTCGCGCGCCAGGTTAATCAGGCGCGCGGCCAGGCCTCCGAAGAATTCATCGATTCGTTGGGCCGACTCGGTGCGGGAGACCAGATTCCGCGCTTCGATGCGATCAGCGAATCGCTCACGCGCGTGACCGGCTGGGAAGTCGTGGCGGTGCCGGGGCTGATTCCTGAAAGCGCTTTCTTTTCGCTGCTCGCGAACCGCCGCTTCCCGGTCACGGTCTGGCTGCGTGCTCCGGCCGAGTTCGACTACATCGTCGAGCCGGACGTTTTTCACGATCTATACGGCCACGTGCCGCTGCTTTTCAACCCGGTGTTTGCCGACTACATGCAGGCGTTCGGCCGCGGCGGATTGAAGGCCGAAGGATTGCAGGCGCTCGAATATCTGGCGCGCCTCTACTGGTACACGGTGGAATTCGGATTGATCATGAGTACGAGCGGCTTGCGCGTTTATGGCGCCGGCATTCTGTCCTCGGTCGGAGAGATGGACTACGCGCTAACGAGCCCGGTGCCGCAGCGGCTGGCTTTCGATCTGAAGCGGGTTTTGCGCACGCCGTACAAGATCGACCACTATCAGGCCACTTACTTCGTCGTCGACTCGTTCGATCAACTGTTCGACGCGACGGCGCCTGATTTCTCGCCGCTATATGCGGAAATCGCGGGCCAGCCGACACTGCCGCTCGACACCACGCTGACGGGCGAAAAATCGTATTCGCCAAACACCAACAGCGCGGCGGCCAAGAGTTAAGCGCTACTGCGCCTGAGCCGGTACTCCGCCCGGAACAATCGGCTGCGGGACTTGCGGCTGCATCTGCGGCTGGGGTTGAGGCTGCGGTTGCGGTTGCGGTTGCGGGACTTGCTGCGCAGGAAACTGCGGCTGCGGCACGGCGGGTGGCGGTTGCGGAAACGCCGGCCGCGG
>JBGSWX010000201.1:0-1543 GCA_041751695.1 Burkholderiaceae bacterium
GATGTTGGCTCCCACTTGTCCGATCAGCGTCGCCGCGCGCGCCAATTCGCCCGGCACGTCGCGCGTGTGGACCCGGATGCGAGCCAATCGACCAGCACGAACCATGCCGCGTTCGATAATGTCGGCCAGCACCATCGGATCGATATTGCCGCCGCACAGGATGAGCCCCACCTTGCGACCGGCGAAGCGCTCGCGATGCCGCATCATTGCCGCCAGCCCGGTCGCCCCGGCGCCTTCGACGACGGTCTTTTCGATCTCGAGCAGCATCACAAGCGCTTGTTCGATATCGCCTTCGGATACCAGCACGACATCGTCGACCAGCTTTTTCACAATCCGTAAAGTCAGGTCGCCCGGCTCCTTCACCGCGATCCCTTCGGCCAGCGTCGCATTCGCCGACCGCATCTCGACCCCTTTGAACGCCGCGTACATCGACGGAAACTGATCGGTCTGCACACCGACCATGTCGATCGAAGGCTTCAAGTGGCGCGCGGCG
This sequence comes from Burkholderiaceae bacterium, assembly GCA_041751695.1. Taxonomy (GTDB): domain Bacteria; phylum Pseudomonadota; class Gammaproteobacteria; order Burkholderiales; family Burkholderiaceae_F; genus JACCZX01. Next base: position 494 of record JBGSWX010000201.1, read on the forward strand.
AGCGCGATGCCCGAGATCAATCCGCCGCCACCGATCGCCACGCACAGGCAGTCGATGTCGGGCTGTTGCGCGAGCATTTCCAGCGCGATCGTGCCCTGCCCGGCGATCACGTCGGCATCGTCATACGGATGCACCATCGTCAGCGCGCGCGAGATCGCTAAACGCGCCGCTTCGGCCTTCGAATCTTCGAACGTGTCGCCGGAAAGCACGACTTCGGCGCCGAATCCGCGCGTGCGCTCGATCTTGACCATCGGTGAAAAGCGCGGCATCACGATCACCGCGGGTACACCAAGCCGCTGCGCGTGGTAGGCAACGCCTTGCGCGTGATTGCCCGCCGACACGGCGATCACGCCCTTGGCGCGCTGCTGTGGCGACAGCAATGACAGCTTGTTAAGCGCACCGCGCTCCTTGAACGACGACGTGAACTGCAAATTCTCAAACTTGAGATACACCTCGGCGCCGGTGATTTGCGAAAGCGTCTGCGAATGTAGGCACGGCGTAATTTCGACATGGTCGGCAATGCGAGCCTGCGCTGCAATGATGTCGTCAAAGGTGACCGTGGTCTCGTTCAATGAGGTACTTCCCGGTGCTTCAAGTCGGGGCGAGATTGTAGCGAGCGTCGCTCCGTAGAATCTACGCATGCTGGTGGTCGAAGGTCTGGTGAAGCGCTTCGGCGCGCGCACGGTGCTCGATGAACTTGGCCTCAATGTGGCGGCCGGCGAATACGTTGCGATCGTCGGCGAGTCTGGCTCAGGCAAATCAACGTTGCTCAATCTGATCGCGGGCCTCGAGCAACCCGATTCCGGGAGTGTCGCGGTCGACGGCGCCGATCTGGCCGCGATGAATGACGATCGACGCACGCTTGCGCGGCGCGCAAAAGTCGGCTTTGTGTTTCAGTCGTTCCATATTCTTCCCCATCTGACGGTGGCGCAGAACGTCGAGCTGCCGCTGGTGCTGCTCGGCGTTGCGCGCGAGGCGCGCGCCGAGCGAATCACGGAGTTGCTGGCAGCGGTCGGCCTCGGCGATCGCGGTGCCAGCATGCCGCGCGAG
>JBGSWX010000202.1:0-4740 GCA_041751695.1 Burkholderiaceae bacterium
ATTCAGAAACACGAAGATCGTTGTCACTGCGATGCCGCCGCGCACTTGCGGCAGGATCACGTGCCATAGCGCACGCAGGCGGCCGGCGCGGTCGAGCAGCGCCGCCTCCTCCATCTCAGGCGGCACGTCTTCGAAGTACGACACCATCAGCCAAACGGCAAACGGCAGCGAGAACGTCAGATAAATAGCGGTCATTCCACCGTACGTATCGAGTGCGCCGATTTTCTGCAGGATCAGGTAGTACGGAATGATCAATCCGACCGGCGGCAACATCTGCGTGGCGAGCACGTAGAAACCGCTGGCGCGTTTGGCAGGCAAAGCCAGTCGCGCCAGCGCATACGCGGCGGGCACCGCAAACAGCATCGTCAGCACGGTCGCGCTGCCGGCGACGATGATGCTTGATACAAGATTTGGAAGAATGCTGCTCGCGCCGAACAGCACCTCACGATAGTTGGCGAGCGTAGGTTCAAAAAAAACGAGCGGCGGATACGCCAGCACATCGCGCTCGGTCTTGAACGAAGTCAGCAGCGCCCATAGCACCGGGACCACCCAGATCGACAGCAGCACCGCCGCAATCAACGTCAGTCCGATCGTGCGCCAGCGCCTGTTGCTCATCGCGCGCGGCGCAGTCGGAACAGCATGAACGAGATCGTCAAGGTCAACGCCAACAACACCATCGCCAGCGCAGCACCGTAGCCGAGATTCAATTCGGTAAATGAGGTGCGATACGCGTACAGATTGAGGATCTCGGTGGCGGTGCCGGGGCCGCCGCCGGTGGCGGCAAAGATCGCAGCGAACGCCGACAGCGCCGTCATCAGGCGAAGGATGACGACGATCACGATCGCAGGCCGTATCAACGGCAACGTGATGTAGATGAACCGCTTCCATGCACCGGCGCGATCGATGCGTGCGGCCTCGAACACGTCGGGCGGCAACGATGCGATGCTGGCAAGGATGACCAGGAATGCAAACGGCGTCCATTGCCACGTATGCATCGCGATCACCGAGATCAGCGCCAGTTGCGGATCGCCCAGCCAGTTGTGACTGCCCAAGCCGAGCGCGCGCGTTGCGACGTCGACCAGTCCGACATCGGGTGACAGCACCAGCGTGCGCCAGAACAACCCGACGACCACCGGCGCCAATACGATCGGCAAAATTGCAGCGACGCGCAACGCGGCGTGCCCGCGCGGGATGCGCATTACCAGCAGCGCGAGGGCGAGGCCGATCGCGACTTGCAGCACCACGGTCGATGCGGTGTAAATGACCGTCAGTGTCAGCGAGATCCAGAAGCGCGGATCGCTCGCCATCTTGGTGTAGTTGTCGACACCGGCGAAGCCGGCAAGCCACGGCATGGACAGATCGACCCGCTGCACGCTGGTCCACGCCAGGTACACCAGCGGCGTCGTGGTCGTCAGAATCAGCAGCAGCAGCGCTGGCAGAAACAGCGCCAGCGCGAAGCGCCGCTCCTGCTGCGCCAGCGTGCGAACGGAGGCGGCCATTGATGTTACAAAGGTTCGCGGCACAGCGCCCGGCGCGGATTCGACACCGGGTGCCGTGCGTCAGGTCTTCAGTATTTGTTCGATCCGTGCTTGCGCGTCGTCCAATGCTTCCTTCGATTTTTTCTGTCCGACCAGCGCCGACTGAATCGCCGTGGCCATCGTGTCGCCGACCGCGGGCCATTGCGGAATACGCGGACGCCAGTTCACATCGGTGTCCTGCTCCAGCGACGTGAGCGCCGCATCGACGAAGTTCGGCCCGATGTCCTTCGTCATCGCGACGAACTCGGGAGAGCGCCACAGCGACGTGCGATTCAGGCCCGAGCGCTTCGCCGGCCCGGCGAACTTCCATGACGTGCGCGCCTGCGTTTCCGCTGCGGCCGCCCACTGGATGAACAGCCATGTTGCACGCTTTTGCTTTTCATCGAGCGCGGCGTTGATCGGGAAGCCCCAGTTCCAGATCGACGTGCAGCGTTTGCCGGTCGGCCCCTGCGGCCAGCGCGCGAACGCCATCTTGCCGATCACTTTCGACTTCTCGGGATTCATCAGCACGGCGGCCGACGAGTGCGCGTCGATGTATGCGCCGAGCGTGCCCTGCGAAAATGCGTCGGCGATATCGGGCCAATTCCAGTTGCGCACCGCCGGCGGCGCGTACTTCGATTCCACATCGACATACCAGTCGAGCGCGCGCACCGCCTCGGGCGAGTTAACGACGATACGATTGCCCTTGAACCACTCGCCGCCGAACTCCTTAAAGATCGACGGATAGATATACATGTTCTGGCCTGCGCCCGCAAAGCCGCGCAATGCCATGCCATACACGCGGTTGGTTGGATCGTGAATCGCCGCCGCGTTCTTGACGAATTCGTCGAGCGTCTCGGCGGCCTTCAATCCCTTTGCGTCGTACAAGTCTTTGCGATACACCTGCACCGTGACTTCGCCGTCGTATGGAATGCCGTACGGCTTGCCGTCGATCGAATCGGCGTCGCGCCACGCCTTGAAGATGTCTTCGTAGCGGAACCAGGCAGCGTCGGTAAGCTTGGCGTCGCCCAGGTAGCGATCGAGCGGATCGATCCACTTGTTGACAACGTACAGCGGGTAATACATCGGGTCGGTGGCCGACGTTGCATACGTCGCGGTCTTCGACGACAGATCGAGCATCGCTTTCTGCCTGATCTGCCCCGGCGGTACTTTCTCGAAACGTACCTTCGTACCGGACAACGCTTCGAACTGCGGCGCGATCGCGATCAGATTATCGAAGTAACTGGCGGGGATGACCGCCACCGTGATCTCTGCGCCTTCGGCCTGACGCCAGTTGATCTTCGAGCTTTGATAAGCCCCGAGATCGGCCGCCTGCGCATGCGCGAAGCGCGCAACCCAGGGCGCGCTCAGCGCGGTTGCAGTCAAAGCGCTGCCGGCAGCAATCAGTCGGCGCCGCGCGGGTTGCATTGAAAACTTCGTCGAACTTTTTTTCATCATGTCTCCTCTGTTGCTCGTTACTTGCTCATTGCTTCGCGATCGACCGGATCGTGCGGCTCTTCAGTCGCTCCGCGCTCGCGAATCGCGGCAAACGGGCTGCATCCCGGCGCGTCGCCCGCACTTTCGGCCTGTTGCAGCAGATAGTCGGGAAACGATCCGCCGGCATCGGCCCGGCCCAGATCGAACAGGCGTTTCACCACGTCTGGATGTTGTTGCGCCAGATTCGGCGCGTCGGGCGCGGGGCGCGGTGAGTCGTGCAGGAACGCGCCGCGCCCATTGATCTTCGTGTTGAACCACCAGTCGTCATCGATCACCGTCATCGCGCTGCCCCAGCCGATCGTGACATGGTCGCGCGCTGCGGCGCCGCCGGCAAATGCGGTATCCCAGAACGAGGTGCCATCGATCGGCGCCGGTGGAATGATGCCCGCCGCATCAAGCATCGTTGCGGTGATGTCGTGGTGTTGCACGAACGCGTTGCACGCGGTGCCGGCGCCAAGCTTCTGCGGGTGGCGCACCAGCAACGGGAGCTCGTAGCTCTCCGGATCGGATGGATAGCCGCGCTTGCCGATGTAGCCGCGGCGCTCCCACAAGCTGTGGCCATGATCGGACGTAACGATCACCAGCGACTGATCGAGCACACCGCATGCGCGCAGTTGCGCGATCAAGTGGCCGAACCAGCGATCGCACATCTGCACCAGGCCGGCATAGTTCGCGCGCGTGCGCGTGACCAAATCTTCCGGCAGCCATGGCATCTCCGCGTACGGTGAAATCACCTGCTCGCGCCCGTCGCCGCTGTCGTAGTGGCGTCGGTAATGCTCGGGCACGAACCACGGCTCGTGCGGATCGAATGATTCGACCGTCAGGAACATGCGCTTCGCGTCAGTGTTCTGCTCGACCCAGCGCGCCGCTTCCTGCATTACCTGCGCGTTGAACCATTGTTCTTCGCGCACGCGCTCGCGCATGTTCAGCAAGATGCGGCTCGAAAACCACGCGGCGCCAAAGCCCGGTTGCTCAAGGCCGGTCGCCTTGCCGCGCAGCTCCTGCAGCTCGCGCGGCACCCAGTAGTCGATTTCTTCCTGCGTCGGCCAGGGGCCGCTGCGCGCGGCATCCGCCTCCTGCCCGCGGATGAACGACCACTGATGAAAACCGCGCCAGAAATTTTTCGACGGTTTGAATTGGTGATACAGGTCGGAGATCAGCCCGGTGCGAAATCCATTGGTCTCGCAAATCTCGGCCATCGTGTGCTGGCTCTCCGGGATCGGACCCCAGCCGGGCGCGATGCCGACAAAGTCGCCCTTGATATGGCGAAAGTCGCCGTTGTGAAACGGATAAGTGCGCAAGCCTGTGTAAAGCGTGCGCCGCGCGCATAGCGTAGGCAGTGCTTCCGGATACGCACGATCGAAGCGCACCGACTCGGCTGCGAACGCATCGAGGTTCGGTGTTTCAATTGCACCCCATGGTGCCGGGGTTTGATAGCAGCCGAGCGCATCGCGCCTCAACGTGTCGAACACGACCAGGATGATGTGACGCACTTCTGGTTTGGCTGCCGCCATATTGTCCTGAGCCTGACCGCGTTCTTACATGCCGTCGCCGAATTATGCCGGCACCACGTCGAACGCAACGGACAGCCGCGGCTGATCGCTTTCGAACGGTTCGACACCGTGCCACATGTATGCGGGAAACAAAACCAGCAAGCCGCGCGTGGGTTGCACGAAGTGGTCGGCGGCCAGCGGTGGTTGTGTCGCGACACCGGGCCGGCCAAAGC
>JBGSWX010000203.1:0-2806 GCA_041751695.1 Burkholderiaceae bacterium
GGACTTCTCCAGCAAAGCGAGCGCCCGCTGGTCGTCTTTCTCGACTCCCTGCGCAAGAATGTAGAGGTTCGCCAGGTGGTGACAGGCGACGCCATCGTTCAGCTCGCATCCTCTGTCATAAAACGTGCGAGCTTGTTCGAAGTCGGGAACGGCCCGCTCCGCCAGGCGATGCGCCAGATTGCTGCAGGCGCGCGCGAGTTGTTTTTCGCACAATCGTCGATACGTCTGCTCTGCTTGCCGCGGATTTGCGTCGAATGTGAAAAAGGCGTAGTCATGGCACGCCGTGTCCGAACCTTCATCGCACTTCTGTTTAAGCTCGCTATAAGGTTCACTGCCAACCCGTTGGTGGGCACATGAGGCCAGCGCCAACGCGATCGTTACAAGCAAAAGGCATCGATTCATGGACTGGCCATCGGGCGGGTACAGCACATGCCATACCGCAGCGCATGATTGAGAGCATATCGCTGCGGTGCTACCCTCGCGCCCTGCTCGAAGCGAGCAAACGATCGCCGACCGCGCCCACAAGGCACGCGACGCTGCCGGCCGAGACGAACCAACGTCCGATGGCCGACTCCCAAGAACACAATTTTTGGCAGGAGCCTGAATGAACGCCCCCCTTACCGAAGCCGTCCGCCGCGCGCTGACGGAAGTCACCCTCGACGACAAGTGGACACTCGACCGCGGCCGCGCGTACGTGAGCGGCACGCAGGCACTGATTCGCTTGACGATGCTGCAGCACCAGCGCGATCAACTCGCGGGACTTAACACCGCGGGTTTCATCACCGGCTATCGCGGCTCGCCGCTCGGCGGCGTTGATCAGACCGCAGTGCGCGCGAAAAAGCATCTCGAACGGCACAACGTCCGCTTTCAGCCGGGGATCAATGAAGACCTCGCAGCGACGACCGTATGGGGCACGCAGCAGGTCAATATGTACGAAGGTGCAAAGTACGACGGTGTCTATGCCATGTGGTACGGCAAAGGCCCGGGGGTCGATCGCTGCGGCGACGTGTTCAAGCACGCTAACGCAGCGGGCACCAGCAAACACGGCGGAGTGCTGGCACTCGCCGGTGACGATCACGGCGCAAAGTCTTCGACGCTGCCGCATCAATCCGATCACATCTTCAAAGCCTGCATGATTCCGGTGCTGTATCCGGCGTCGGTGCAGGAATATCTCGACCTCGGCCTGCACGGCTTTGCGATGAGCCGTTACGCCGGCGTGTGGGTGGGGATGAAGACGGTGACCGAAGTGGTCGAAGCTTCAGCTTCGGTGATGGTCGATCCCGAGCGGCTCGACATCATCCTGCCCGATGATTTCAGAATGCCGCCCGAGGGGCTGAACATCCGCTGGCCCGATGGCCCGCTCGAAATGGAAGCGCGGCTGCTCGATTACAAGCTGTACGCGGCGCTCGCGTATTGCCGCGCGAACAAGCTGAATCACACGGTCATCGACTCACCGCACGCGCGCTTCGGCATCGTCGCCAGCGGCAAGGCGTACCTGGATACGCGGCAGGCGCTCGCCGACCTCGGCCTCGACGAACAAACGTGCAAGGACATCGGCATTCGATTGTTCAAGTGCGGCATGGTGTGGCCGCTCGAAGCAACGGCGGTGCGCTCGTTCGCCGAAGGGCTCGAAGAAATCCTGGTGGTCGAGGAAAAGCGCCAGCTGCTCGAGTATGCGGTGAAGGAAGAATTGTTTTCATGGATCGGCACCGGCAAGCGCATTCCGCGCGTGATCGGAAAGTTCGACGAGAAAGATGGTGGCGAATGGGCGGTGCCGCAAGGCAACTGGATCCTGCCCGCGCACTACGAGTTTTCACCGGCAATTGTGGCGAAGGCGATTGTCGCGCGCATCAGCAAACTCGAATTGCCGACCGAAGTGCGGGCACGAATGCACGCGCGTCTGGCGGTGATCGACGCCAAAGAGAAAGCACTCGCAAAGCCCCGCGTGGTCGCCGAGCGCACGCCGTTTTATTGCTCGGGCTGCCCACACAATACGTCGACGGTCGTGCCCGAAGGGTCGCGTGCAATGGCGGGGATCGGCTGCCATTACATGGCGATCTGGATGGATCGCAACACCAGCACCTACACCCAGATGGGCGGCGAAGGCGTGCCCTGGATCGGCCAGGCGCCGTTCACGCACGAGAAGCACATCTTTGCGAACCTCGGCGATGGCACTTACTACCACTCGGGTTCAATGGCGGTGCGCGCCGCGGTCGCGGCCGGCGTTTCGATCACGTACAAGATTCTGTACAACGACGCGGTCGCGATGACCGGTGGGCAGCCGCACGACGGGCCGCTGACGGTGCCGATGATCACCCAGCAGATGGCAGCCGAGGGCGTCACGAAAATCGTCGTCGTCACCGACGAGCCGGAAAAGTATCCGGGCGACGTTGGCTTCGCCAAAGGCGTCACGGTGCACCATCGTGACGAGCTCGATCGCATCCAACTCGAGCTGCGCGAGCACGTCGGCGTGTCGGTGATGGTCTACGACCAGACATGCGCGTCCGAGAAGCGCCGGCGCCGCAAGAAGAACACGGCAGAGAAAACACATTTCCCCGATCCCGCACGGCGCGTCGTTATCAACGAGCTCGTGTGCGAGGGCTGCGGCGATTGCAACTTGCAATCGAACTGCCTGTCGGTCGAGCCGCTGGAGACCGAGTTCGGCCGCAAGCGCAAGATCAATCAGTCGAGCTGCAACAAGGATTACTCGTGCCTGAAGGGTTTTTGCCCGAGCTTCGTGACGGTCGAAGGCGGGCAGTTGAAGAAAGGCAAATCGACGGCGGGCGGCAGCATCCCGAGCTTGCCG
>JBGSWX010000204.1:0-2279 GCA_041751695.1 Burkholderiaceae bacterium
CGCGCCCGGTCGACGTAACCCGGTAGCACGCTGACTGGCACACCGCGCTCCAGTTGCACGATCGCATCAGCGATCTGCGTTGCGGCTGGACCCACCGGGGTCGGCCCGGACAAATGCGGCGTCACGATGACCTTCGGGTGCGACCAGTACGGGTCGTCGTCCGGAAGCGGCTCCACGCGGAACACGTCGAGCGTGGCGCCGCCAAGATGGCCGTCGTCGAGCAGAGCGAGCAGATCGGCGTCGACGATCGTCGCCCCGCGCCCGACGTTGATCACGTGTGCGTTGTGCGGCAGCTTCGACAAGCGCGCGCGGTCGAGCAGGTTCTCTGTCGCGCGTGTGAGAGGCAGCGCGTTGACGAGAAAGTTCGATCCAGAGAGGAAAACATCGAGCTGCTCGAGTCCGGCGAAAGACTCCATGCCACCGAACGTGCGTGGCGTGCGTGACCACACGCGCACCGGATAACCGAACAGCGCGGCCGCTTCAGCAATCTTGCTGCCGATCGCGCCGGTGCCGAGCACACCGACTGTCGGCGGTTTGCCGCGGGGACGCGATGCATTCCAATCGCGTAGTCCGCCGGGTCCAAAGCGCTCGAGTCCGCGCGTCGTGCGTGCGATTGCAAAGCACACGTATTCAGCCATGCGCGCCGCCATGCCAGCATCGACCAGGCGCACGATCGGCAGCCGTTCAGGCACGACCGCGTCAGCGAGCAGCCGGTCGACTCCGGCGCCGAGATTGAACACGACCTTAAGATCGTGCTCGACCTCGAACAGCTGCGCCGGCGGTAGCCACACGAGCGCATAGCGCGCACCGATGGCGGAATGAGGATGCCTGCCCTCCCACGGCACGACGTCGGCGGCAAGGCCGGCTTCGGAGAACGCGCGTGTGATTCCGTTCTGCCACGGTGCTAGCGGCATCGACGACGTGACGAGAGCGACCTTAATCACTTGACCGGTTCATCAGGCAGCTCACGAGGACGATTGCGAGCACAGCTGCGCAGTTGTTGTTCGCCACAGGTGATGATTATCCGTATACCAGGACCGCTCCAGCGCCGCTGCCGTTATTGGGCGGCGCCGGCCGCCATCTGACGGTCAACTCTCGCGGTGCGCTATATCAGTGAGCGCAGTGACTCAACGATCTTCTGCTCTTCCGGGAACTCTCCCGTCGCGTGCTTGGAGAAGATTAGGTTTCCGTTGGCAAAGACGTCGAAGACGCCGTTGTCGCCTTTGATCAGCTGGGCCTTTACTCCCAGTTCCTGATTCAGCCTGGCCCCCAGACTGGAGGCGCTAGGAAGGTAGTTTCAACGCACGCAGTACGTGATCGAGACGTTCATCTCTTGAACTCCTGAGAAACATTGAAGCGCGAAACGCCAGTTGCTCGCGACTTGCCACGGCCACGCGGGCGTCTAGGGCGTGATCTGGGCGATGGAAGCGCCAATGCCATCGCGAGCGGTAGTTCCGTTGGCGTCCATGTTGTCGCGCCGCGGTATATCGAGATTTGAAACATAACCACGGTCGCCAACAAAGACGATCGCCGACGGAAATTCCAACGGTCCCTGGCTGCCGTTCTTGGCGACCTGCCGCACTTGTCCAGCCGACGTCACCGTGACGATGGCGTTAAGTTCATTGGGGACAACCCAGAGCGTGCCATTGCGATCGAAAGCCAGCCCGTCGGCACCTTCGAGCAGCGGACTCTGAGCCAGCAGCACCGGTTTGCCGCCTTTGCCGTCGGGGCCGATCACAACCTTCCAAATCGCGCCGCGCGCCGTGTCGGTGACATGCAGCACGCCGCTGGCATCGAATGCCACACCGTTGGCGACAATCTGCTGCTGGGTCTTGCCGTCGGGAAGCGTGCGCACGTGCTTATCGACTTGCGCCGCCGCGTCGGCGGCGCCGCCATTCGAACCGACACGATAGACGATGCCGCTAGCGCCGCCACCGACGAAAAGATTTCCTTGCCGGTCAAAGGCGATGCCATTCGCGCCTGCCGTCCCGGTCGCAAAGGTCTGTGCCAAACCCGGTTTAGCGGGGTTGAGCTCGGCACCCCGGATGCGCACAACTTCACTGAACTGCGTGGCGGCTACGAAAAGATCACCCTGAGAATCAAACGCGATGCCCGAAGGACCGGCACTGACTTTCTTGCCCTCGATCTCGCGCGCCTCGATCCTTCCGACGACAACCGCCTTCGGCGACTTGGGATCGACACGCAGAATATTTCCGGTCACCCGATCGGGCAGATAAAGCACGCCGCTGCGATCTGCGGTGATGCTCTCGACGATTACG
>JBGSWX010000205.1:0-7853 GCA_041751695.1 Burkholderiaceae bacterium
GGCATGCACTTCGTGCCGCTGGCGTTTTCTGAAAGCTGCAACCTGCCCGATTGCGGCGCGCAGGCCGGAGACAGTGCACCCAACCGTTTCTACGCGTACGGGGTGATCGCCCGTCTCGCTCTGCTGGCTGCCGCGATCGAACTCGAAAGCACAGCCGATCGCGTGCTCGACGTGCCGGCACCGAGCGCTGCACTGGCGGCGGCCATCGCCGGATGAAACAGGCCGACAGCGTGCACCCCTACTTTTGTCGGTATTGGTTAGCGTGAAATCGCTGGCAAAATCAGACATTTTCACGAACGCAGCAACTCGAAAAACCGCAGGCTCCGCGCTTCGCACGATCGTATGCCGTTGACGCTGCTGTTCATCGTCGATCCGCTCGATCAACTTAAGGAGTACAAGGATTCGACAGTCGCGATGATGCGCGAGGCTGCGCGGCGTGGCCATGTAGTGCATGCGTGCACGCCGGCCGAGCTCCGGTTCGACAGCAGCGACGGCCTGGTGCGCGCGCGTGCCCAGTTGCTGCAGATCACGCAACAGCCCTCGCCCTGGTATATCGAGCAGGCTCTGCACGATCATCCGCTCAAGCACTACCACGCAGTCTTGATGCGCAAGGATCCGCCGTTCGACGTCGAATTCCTGAACGCAACGCTGCTGCTGTCGCGCGCCGCGGCGCAGGGCGCGCGCGTGATCAACGAGCCGCAGGCGCTGCGCGATCACAATGAAAAACTGTCGACGCTCGAATTTCCGCGGTATTCGGTGCCCACGCTGGTGACGCGCAGCGTGCCCGAGATCAGAACGTTCTGGGCCGAGCATGCCGACATCATCGTCAAGCCGCTCGACGGCATGGGGGGAACCGGTGTGTTTCGCCTGCAGCCGGGTGATCTGAACGCCGGCTCGATTCTCGAAACGGTGACGCAGCATGGGCAGCGCACCGTGATGGCGCAGCGTTTCATTCCCGCCATCGTTGACGGCGACAAGCGAATTCTCGTGATCGGCGGCGAACCGGTGCCGCACTCACTGGCGCGTATTCCCGCCCCCGGCGAAACGCGCGGCAATCTGGCGGTCGGCGGCGACGGACGCGCGCAACCGCTGAACGCGCACGATGACAAACTCGCGCGCGAAGTCGGCCAGGCGCTGCTGCCACGCGGCTTGCTGCTGCTCGGAATCGACGTGATCGGCGAGTACCTGACCGAAATCAACGTCACCAGCCCGACGTGCTTTGTCGAGATCACGCAGCAGACGGGCTTCAATGTGGCTGCCATGTTCATTGATGAACTCGAGAAGAGCGTCATGCGCTAATGGGTTTGCGTTGCATTTGTAGTGCGCGCGTACGCGCGGCCGCTCCGAAGGGAGCGCGCCTAACTAATCGTGACGAGTGCACGTGCGACCGCGCAGCGGTCGCGTAAACGAGGAGCGTTGCTTTATGGTCGGCATCGTTGTCATAGCGCACGCTCCGCTGGCCAGCGCACTCGGCCGCTGCGCGGAGCATGTCTACAGCTGCGAACCGAATGCAAGGCGCGAGCTGCGCGTGCTCGATGTCGACGGCGGCGTCGATATTGAGCAAACTCTTGCGCGTGCGCGCGCGTTGGTGCGCGAGGTCGATCGCGGCGAAGGCGTGCTGGTGCTCACCGACGCGTTCGGCGCCACACCGGGCAACGTGGCCGTTCGGCTCGCCGAGTCGGAGAAAGTGGCGGTGCTCGCCGGCGTGAATCTGCCGATGTTGCTGCGCGCGGTCTGCTATCGAGGCGGGCGACTCGCCGAGGTGGCGCAGAAAGCGCTCGCCGGCGGGCAGGCGGGCATGCTGCAAATCGGCGCACCGCAATGATCAGCAGGGAGTTTGTCATCAAGAATTCGCTCGGCCTGCACGCACGGCCGTCGGCGCAGCTGACGCAGGTCGCGGGGCGCTACACGAGCGAGATTTTCATCGCAAAGCTGGGCCGCAGAGTTAACGCAAAGTCCATTATGGGGGTGATGATGCTGGCGGCCGGACCGGGTTCGACGGTGACGGTCGACGCCGATGGGCCCGATGAACAGCAAGCGGTGGCGGCGATCGGCGAGTTGATCGACTCGGGGTTCGGCGAAAATCACGGTGAAGATCACAGCGAAAAACGCGGCCAGGCTTGAGGAGGCAACGTGGGAGGCGAAGGGGCACGCGGGCGCAGGGGCTCGCTGGCGGGAAGCGGAGTAACGCACGGCATCGCCGTCGGCCGCGCGCATCTGCTCGCCCCATCGGAGCTCGACGTACGCCAATACACGATCGAGCGGCGCGATGTGCTGCACGAAATCGGCCGGCTGACATCGGCGTTCAGCGTCGTGCGCGAGGAGCTCGAGCATCTGAAGTCGGGCATCGCGATCAATGCGCCGAGTGAGGTGCACGCGTTTCTCGATCTGCACCGGCTCATCCTGGGCGACGCTTTGCTCGCCGAGGTGCCGCGCGATCTGATTCGCAGCCGGCTGATCAACGCCGAATGGGCACTGACGATCCAGCTCGAGCATCTGGTCAAGCAGTTCGATGCGATCGACGACGAATATTTGCGCGAGCGATCGACCGATGTCAGGCAGGTCGTCGAGCGCGTGGTCAACGCGCTGTCCGAAGGGCGGCCGACGCGAGTGGCGATTCCGAAGCAGCTCGCTGCCGGCGAGCGCCTGGTGTTGATCGCGCAGGATCTCGCACCGGCCGACGTGTTGCATCTGCGCGACCGCGCCGATATCGACCTGGCCGGATTCGTCACCGAGCTCGGCGGCCCGACTTCGCACACCGCGATTCTCGCGCGCAGCCTCGGCCTACCGGCGATCGTCGGTGCCGAAGGCGCGCGCGACCTGATCGAAGAAAACGATCTGGTCGTGATCGACGCCGATTCCGATGCGGTGATCGTCAATCCAAGCGACGAGGAGCTGGCCGATTTTTACCAGCGCATGCGCGACGAAGGCCAGCATCGCTTGCAGCTGCGCAAGCTGAGAGGCCGCCAGGCGCGCACCAAGGACGGTATCGCGATCGAGCTGCACGCCAACATCGAATTGCCGGAAGACGCGCGCGATGCGCTCGAGGCGGGCGCCGACGGCATCGGCTTGTTCCGCTCCGAGTTCCTGTTCATGGACCGCGACGAGCTGCCGACGGAAAACGAACAGTACGAAGCGTATGCGAGCGTTTCGCGCGCGATGAAGGGCAAGCCGGTGTTGATTCGCACGCTCGATATCGGCGCTGACAAGGTGCTGACGGAGCACGCGCGCGAAAGCCTGGGCATGGGTCGCGGCGCGCCGCGCCCCGAGTCGAACCCGGCCCTTGGCCTGCGCGCAATTCGTTATTGCCTTGCGTATCCCGAACTGTTCCTCACGCAACTGCGCGCGATTTTGCGCGCGTCCGAGGTCGGCACCGTGCGCATTTTGGTGCCGATGCTCGCGCACATGCACGAAGTCGAGCAAGTGCTGGCATTCGTGGCGCAGGCCAAGCAGCAACTGCGCGAGCGCAGGCAGAAATACGACGGCCGCATACAGATCGGCGGCATGGTCGAAGTGCCCGCCGCCGCGCTCTCGGTGCCGCAACTGGTCAAGCGGCTCAAGTTCCTGTCGATCGGCACCAACGATCTGATTCAATACACGCTCGCGATCGATCGCGCTGATTCGAGCGTGGCGCATCTGTACGATCATCTGCACCCCGCCGTGCTGCGGCTGATCAGCCAGACGATCAAGGGGTGCATCAAGGCGAAGGTGCCGATTGCCGTGTGCGGCGAGCTGGCCGGCGAGCTCGAGATGACCGAGCTGCTGCTCGGCATGGGGCTGCGCCAGTATTCGATGCACCCATCGCAGATCCTGCCGATCAAGGAGCGATTATTCGAACTGTCGATCAAGGATGCCGCGAGGTTGTCGGCAAAGGTTTTGCGCGAGTCCGATCCGGTGAAAATCAAATCAGTGCTGGAACGCCTGGTCGTGCGCAGTCGCTAAAAACCACCCTCGGCGAGCCACCGTTCGATTTGCGGTAACCGATCATTTCCCCAGAACAGCTCGCCGTCGACGACGATCGTCGGCGCGCCGAATATCCCGCCAGCGATCGCCTGATCGACCTGCGTTTTAAGCCGCTCCTTGATCTCGGGCTGCTGCACGCCGGCTGCGAGTTCGGCCGGATCGATGCCGACGCTGCGCGCTATCTCGCCGACCACTGCGGCGTCCGAGATATCACGGTCGTCGATGAAGAACGCGCGATACACGGCGTGAATGAACGGTGTGGCGAGCTCCGGCCGGTGCTGCTGCAGCCATACAACCGCGCGCTTGGCTGCGATGCTGCCGAGCGGAAACCGGCTCGGATGCCGATACGGAACGCCGGCATAGCGCGCCGAGCGCGTGAAGTCGCGCACCGAATAACGCGCCTTCGGTTCGTACAAGTCGGTGAGCGGCGCACTACCCGCCACCTTGAACACGGCCCCCAGCAGCACCGGCTTGTAGGCGACGGTGCGGCCGTGGCGTGCGGCCATTTCATCGATCCGCTCGGATGCAATGTACGAATACGGCGATGAAAAATCGAAATGGAATTCGATCGGTGCGGTTTTCGGTTCCACTATCGTGCTCCGTCAGTTGATCCGTGCGTAGTGCATGCGCGTGCGATACATCATCTGCACCGCGCCGTCGTGCGCATGCGATTCGAACAGCGCGTTAAGTGCATGCATCAGCGCATGATGACGCGGATCGCCGGCCGGCGGCAGATACGACGCCGAACCCGCCAGCGCGATCAGGTCGTCCCGATCGAGCGAGCGCGGGTTCTCGAACGTTGCCACCTCGGCGCGCACCGGCGCGAAGAAGCGCGCAATCCCAGCCTCGTCGACATGCCGGTGCAGCAGCTTGGCGTAGTCGATGCCGTGCGTGCGCAGCAGCGCCTCGTAGCCGGCAAGAAACGCGCTGCCGGTCGATTGCCTGTCGTTCCAGATCAGCGCCGCCCAGCCGCCGCGTTTCAGCATGCGTCGCGCTTCACTGGCCACACGCGGCACGTCGAACCAATGGAAGGCCTGCCCAGCGATCACCAGTTCGGCTACCGCCGCCGGCAACGAGGTCGATTCGGCGGCGGCCGCCACGCTGCGATAGCTCGCAAACGCACGCAGATGCTGATCGCCCGCGCTTCGCATCTCGCCATTGGGCTCGACGCCGATGACCGCGTAACCGCGCTGCAAGAAGGGCTCGGCTGAGAGGCCGGTGCCGACGCCGAGATCGACGACGGTGCTGCCGGTGCGCAGCGCGCCGGCGCTTTCGAGCTGTTCGACGAGCGCCGCCGGATAGGACGGCCGGCCGCGCGTATAGGCGTCGGCCCGGTTGCTGAATCGATCACCGGGTTTCATCACCAGGTTGCTACAAGTGCCGCGCAATCAGCATGCGCTGAATGTCGCTCGTGCCTTCGTAGATCTGGCACACGCGTACGTCGCGATAAATTCGCTCGACCGGAAAGTCAGCCACGTAGCCGTAGCCGCCGTGGATCTGAATCGCATCCGAGCACACGCGCTCGGCCATCTCGCTCGCAAACAACTTGGCCATCGCGGCTTCGCGCAGGCAAGGCTGGCCCGCATCCTTTAGCGCGGCCGCGTGATGAATCAACTGGCGCGCGGCTTCCAAGTGCGTCGCCATGTCGGCCAACCGGAATTGCACCGCCTGGTGCTCGAAGATCGGCTTGCCGAATGCTTCGCGCTCTTTCGCGTACTTGAGCGCAGCTTCGTAGGCGGCGCGCGCCATGCCAAGCGCCTGCGACGCGATGCCGATGCGGCCGCTTTCCAGTCCTGACAGTGCAATCTTGTAGCCGGCGCCTTCGTCGCCGAGCAGATTCTCCGCCGGGACGCGGCAGTTCTCGAACACGATCTGTGCCGTGTCCGACGCGTGCTGTCCCATTTTCTCTTCGAGCCGCGCCACGACATAACCGGGCGTTTTCGTTTCTAGGATGAACGCGCTGATGCCGCGCTTGCCTGCGGCCTTGTCGGTCACCGCCAACACGATCGCGATATCGGCGGTCTTGCCGCTGGTGATGAATTGCTTGACGCCGTTTAACACCCACTGGCTACCGTCGCGCACTGCGGTGGTTCGAAGACCGGCGGCGTCAGAGCCGACGTGTGGCTCGGTCAGGCAAAACGCGCCGAGCATCTTGCCCTGCGCCAGCGGCACCAGGTACTTCTTCTTCTGCGCCTCGCTCGCCGCGGCCAGCAGCATCGCGCATACCGGGCAGTTGTTGACACTGATAATGGTCGACGTGGCGCCGTCGCCGGCTGCGATTTCTTCCAGTGCGATCGACAACGCGGTGCTGTCCATGCCCGCGCCGCCGTACTCTTCGGGCACCGCAATGCCAAACGTGCCCAGTGCCGCCAACTCGTCCAGTGCCTGCTTCGGAAACGTCGCGTTGCGATCCCACTCGGCGGCAAACGGCGTCAAGCGATTCGCAGCAAACTCCCGCAGCGAGTCGCGCAACAGCCGATGCTCTTCACTTAGCATCGTCGAGGCCGGCTGACTTTGCACGTGCTCGCACAGGTGAGACATGGGTCGGGTACGAGAGCCAGTCCACCCTGCGCTTCAGGACGACGCCGACAACGATGCCGGCGAACAGCATCGCGGCCAGTAGCGGGCCGCCGCCAATGACGCCGGTGACAAGCAAAACGTCGCGCGCGCAGCCGAGTGCGCGGTAGCCGGGGCACCAGAGTGAGCTGACGAACGCTGCCACCGCGAGCCACGTCAGAATTCCGACCAGCAGGGCGCGCGAAATAGATTGGCGAATGCCTTCCATCGTGCCTAAAGACTTGCGGTACAGCAGCAACGAGAACAGCATCGCCAACAGCCCTGGGACGATGACGAACACCCACGTGGAGACGCCGGTCTCAACGGCGAAATCGCGCATCACCGCTTCTACGGCACTCGCGCCGAGCCAGGTGCAGATCCCGAACACCAGCATCGCAAAAATTGCTACCGGCATCGCGCCGTCACTTCGATTTCAATTTTCATCCGCGCATCGACCAGGCCGCAGACGATCGCGGTCGCAGCCGGCCGCGCACCGGCGAAATACTCGCCGAAGATCGGTGCGAGCTTTTCGAATGACGCCGCGTCGGTCAGGTAGTAGTGCACACGCACCACGTGGTCGAGCGAAGACCCAGCTTCTTTCAGCGCCGCGGCCACGTTGCGAAAGCACTGATGCGTCTGTTCGATGAGGTCATCGACGATCGTCATCTTTGCGTAGTCGAAGCCGGTCGTGCCCGAAACGTGCACGGTGTCGCCGTCGACCACGGCACGGCTGTAGCCGGCGACGGCTTCGAACGACGAACCGGATGAGATCAGACGTTTTTCAGAGACGGTCACCACGACAGCTGCTCGCCGTTGTAGTTGATGAACTTGCCGTTCGACGAGTCGTTTGCGCTCGCAAGGATGCGGCGCATGCCGGTCACGCTGGTGGCCGCGTCGATGTCGGCGCCGGCGCCACCCATCTCGGTGCGGACCCATCCCGGATGAAATGCGATGCACACGACCCCTTGCACGCCGAGTTCGAGGCTGGCCACTCGCAAGGCTGCGTTGACTGCTGCTTTGCTTGCGCGATACAGCCAACTCGAAGTATTGCTCATCAGTGAAATCGAACCCATGCGGCTCGATATAACGGCAAGCTTGCCGCGCGAGGCAATGAGTGCAGGTGCTAGCGCCGGGATCAACTGCATCGGCGCACGGACGTTGGTGTGCATGACCGCATCGAAATCGAGCCCACCCGGCGCGCACATTGCGCTGCCGCGCGGGCCGGCCACCCCGGCGTTGATGATTGCGATGTCGATTTTCTCGCGCGCCATTTGTTCGCCGAATTCCGCTACTCCGCCTTCGTCGAGCAGATCGAGCGTCGGGGGCTTTGCGCC
>JBGSWX010000206.1:0-1697 GCA_041751695.1 Burkholderiaceae bacterium
GGCGTCCGCGCGGTGATAGCGGCTGATCGAGCCTTCGCCGGTGTCGTGTGCGAAGCCGCCGAGCTGTGCGCCGCGATTGAGCGCGCGGATCGCGTTGGCCGACAGCGCGCCGAAGCTCATCGCCGAGATATTCATTAGCGAAATCGAATAGGGCTGCGAGCAGTGCTCACCACCGACGCGGATACGGAAGTCGGAGCCCTTCAGTGCAAGCGGCTGCATCGAGTGGTGATCCACTCGTAGCCGTTGCCGTAGACATCCTGCTCGGTGCCGAAGGGCTGCTTGTCCTCCTCGTTCTTCGCGCGCTGATACACCAGCGAGCGCTGCGCGCGCGAGAACGGCGCGGCCTCGTTCTTGGACTCGAACAGGTACTGGCGGATCTCCGGGCGGATCGATTCGAAGAAGAACCGGACGTGGCCGATGATGGGGTAGTTGCGCAGGATCGAGTGGTCGCGCTGCAACAAATCGCGGATGCCGACCACGACCACGGCGCCGGCGGCAACCGCGAGATAGCCCCAGTCGGGATTGCTGATCGCGGCAGCGGAGCTGGCAGCCAGGCAGACGGTGATCGCAATCAGCAGGCTGGAGTAGCGAGCCGAGGGATACGACGACGCGAGGTTCATGGGCGTTCTTTGCCTAAAAAGGGGGGGATTATATCGGGCTCGTGACGCGGTGCGATATTGCCGTTGCAGACATCGTCTTGTGCGTCAAGCAGCACTCGCTTGCCGTGGACGCTTGTCGCCTCGCCCGTCTGAGTATCGGACGATTTCGCAAATGCGCGGCGTGCCATCGACGTGCGGAATGATTTCCAGCAGGCAATTGGGCGTGCTTAACGATGCGTGGATCCCATCGTGCGGCAACGCACGATGCTTGTATCCCATCGTTCCCACCGCGACCGGCACCGGTCCGTAACGCAACACGCCAAGCAAGGTATCCTTTTCGATCGTGAGTTTCGGTGACGCCAGTTTCTTGGAGAAACCCCAGAGCTCGCGACCGCCGGCGATCGGCGGCTCATCGTCGAGATACATGGCGTGGACGTAGCTGCCGGCCTGTTCCTGAAACGTGACCGGGATCACCTGCCCACTTTCCGTGTAATCGCCGAATCCGGTTGAGCCCGGCATGCGGATGAACTCGTACTTGACGATCGCCTCAGCCATCTCCAGCGGCCCCGGGATCACCGCACGCAATGCATCCAGATCGGTGCGATAGGTGCGATGGTGATGATCAGATATTCCCGATCGACGCACCGATAGGGTCCGCAGGGGAAGGCGGGGCTGGTCAAAGGCATGGCGAATGCCTGCGTCTTCACTTCGTTTTCGGTCACGAGATAGTTCCTTGTCGGATGATGGTTAGCGCGACAGATCGAAAACCCGCACGCCGGCGACGACCTCTTTCGCCGTGAGCCAGTCGCGATGGGCGCAGGTGCGCCGCACGTCTTCCAGCCCGGCTTCCCAGAGCTGGCGTACCGTGGTGCGGGAGAATTCGTAGTCCTTCGAATTCGTGGAATGCGCAAATCGACGGTTGATTAGGTGCGCGATCGTGATCTGGCGCTTCCGGTCGCACAACGGTTGCAGCAGCTTGTAGTCAGGGTCCTCGTAGAGCTCAGGTGGAAGCTTTTGCATGAGCCGGCCGAACGCACGGCGCATGTTCTCGAGCTCCTGGACGCGCTTCGTATTGAAGCGAGTCTTGCTCGAGTACCG
>JBGSWX010000207.1:0-3394 GCA_041751695.1 Burkholderiaceae bacterium
ACGCGCGCGCCGCCAGGGACTGGGGGCGGCGCTAATGCGCGCCGCAGAAAACACGGCGCGCGAATGTGGCAAAACACTGCTTGTGCTCGACGCCGTCACGGACGGCGATGCCGCGCGCCTGTACGAGCGCATAGGCTGGGAGCGTGTGGGCGTGATTCCCGACTACGCCCTTTTCCCGCAGGGCGGACTTTGCTCCACGACTTACTACTATCGCAACCTCGGCGCTTGACGTGCGCATTCGCATGGGGAGACCGCCGACACACCGAGGCTTGTGCTTGTCGGCACACGCTCTAATGAAGCCAAGACCATGGTTCGTCGCCGCGTTGCTCGCGCTGATGGCCGGGTGGGCACCGGCGGCGCTCGGCGCGAGCGATGCCCACATGGCGTTCATCGATTCGCAGATCACGGCCAACGCCGGCAAGAGCGGTGTTTACGTGCTCGACACCGGCACGGAGGCGCTGCTGGCGCGGGCCTGGTTGGCAGATCACGCCAAGGAATCGATTGAGGTCCAGTACTTTATCTGGAGCACCGACAACATCGGCGTTCTTGCGGCCGAAGCGCTGTTGCGCGCGGCCGAGCGCGGGGTGCGCGTGCGGGTGATCGTCGATGACCTGCTGATCGACGCGCCCGACAAGTCGCTGCTCGCGCTCGCGCGGCATCCGAAGATCGACATCCGCATCTACAACCCGCAGAGCTCGGTGGGCGTTCCGCTGCACAAACGCCTGTTAAACGTGCTGACCGACTTCCGCGGTGTCAACCAGCGCATGCACGACAAGACGCTCGTGGTCGACGGCAAGATTGCCATTACCGGCGGGCGGAACATGGCGGCCGAGTACTTCGACTACAACCACGAGTACAACTTTCGTGATCGCGACGTGCTGCTGCTCGGCGCAGCGGTCACGGCGATGCGGGCGAGCTTCGAGCGTTTCTGGAGCAGCGAGCTGAGCGTCAAGGTTGAGGAGCTGTACGGAAGTCTGGGCACGATGCAGAAGTACGTGCGCGTGAGCGACGCAGAGGTCGAGCAGATCTATCGCGAGCTGCGCGCGTACGCGAAAGCGCCGGAGAATTTTGCGCCTGAGGTGCGAGCTGCAGTCGTTGCAACCCCCGAGTCATTTGCGCGTCTGGCGCAGAGCATGCGGTGGGTAAAGGTGGATTTCATCAGCGATCGGCCCGGCAAGAACGAGAATCAGTTCCGCCTCGACGGCGGTGGACAAACCGCCTCGGCGCTTGGGCAGCTGGTTAAGGGTGCACGCGCGCGCGTGGTGATTCAATCGCCCTACCTCGTTCTGTCGGATAGAGCGATGGAGCTGTTTCGCCAAGTCACCGCGCGTGGCGTTACAGTACGTATCAACACCAACTCGCTCGCCTCGACCGATAATCTTCCGGCCTTCAGCGGTTATCGAAACCAGCGCAACCAGTTGCTCAAGATGGGACTGCAGATTTATGAGTACAAACCTGCGCCGGACGTGCAGCTCAAGCTGATGCAGCGCTCTCCGACGGCAACGAAAAAGGTGCCGGTCTTTGCACTGCACGCCAAGACCATGGTGGTCGATTCCAAGATTGTTTATATCGGCACCTTCAACTTCGACCCGCGTTCGGAAAACCTGAATACCGAAGTCGGCGCGATCATTCACGACGAGGCGCTGGCGCGTGCGGTGGAGGCCTCGATGGAGACCGACATGGCACCGGGCAACAGCTGGGACGCCGCAAAAGACGACCCGGACCAATACGTTTCGCTTGCGAAGCGAAGCAAGGTGCGGTTGCTTCAGATGATGCCGATCAAGCCGCTGCTATGACGGGAGCCGGACGGGATGACACGGCGATGCGTCACCTCATAGCGGCGATGCTCGCAGCATTTGATCTGACGCGTGGGCAAGACGGACTGCTACGCGCCTCGGCGTCAGCCCATATGCAACCCACCGTTGCACGAAAACTCCGCCCCGGTAGTAAAGCCCGCATCATCGCCTGATAACCAGACACAAATCGACCCGATCTCCTCAGCCTTACCGAGGCGCTTGACGGGAATGGTCTGGATGATTTTTTCGCGCACGTCTTCGCGCACCGACATGACCATGTCGGTGGCGATGTAGCCGGGCGATACCGTGTTGACCGTGACGCCCTTGCTCGCCACTTCCTGTGCGAGCGCCATTGAGAAACCGTGCATGCCGGCCTTGGCCGCGGAGTAATTGGTCTGGCCGAACTGGCCCTTCTCGCCATTGACCGAAGCGATGTTGATGATGCGGCCCCAGCCTTTGTCGAGCATGCCGTCGATCACCTGCTTGGTGACGTTGAACATGCTGTTCAAATTAGTATCCATTACCGCGCGCCAGTCTTCGAGCGACATCTTGCGGAAGACGCCGTCGCGCGTGATGCCGGCGTTGTTGACGAGGATGTCGACAGCGCCGTGTTCGGACTTGATCTTTTCGAATGCCGTCTTGGTCGAATCCCAGTCGGAGACGTTGCCTACTGACGGGGTGAAGGTGTAGCCATCGGCCTTCTGCTCGCCCAGCCACTTGCCGTAGTCGCGCGTCGGGCCGCAGCCCGCGATCACCTTGTAGCCGGCGTCGTGAAACTTGCGGCAAATTGCGGTGCCGATGCCGCCCATGCCGCCGGTGATGTAGGCCAGTTTTGCCATCGGTTTTGCCATCTTCGTCTCCTTGGTGTTTTCCGTAATTAGACACCATTAGCCCGGCATGCCGCACGGCTGCACGAGTCGCGCTTTCTCTATGATCGTTGGATGACACCGGCTTTCCTCTCCTTCGTCGTGCCGGCACATAACGAAGAACGACTTCTGCACGCCACGTTGCAGTCGATACACCACGCGGCCGTCGCGTGTGGAATCGGCTACGAAATCATCGTGGCCGACGACGCTTCGACCGACCGAACTGCGCAAGTAGCGGCGGAATTAGGCGCGCGCGTAGTTTCGGTGCAGCACCGCAAAATCTCGGCCACCCGAAATTCGGGCGCACGTGCGGCGCAGGGTGATGTACTTGTGTTCGTCGACGCCGACACGATGATTAACCAAGAGGTTCTGTCTCGTGCGATCGACACCCTCGCCGGTGGTGGGGTCGGCGGCGGTGCGGCGGTGAGGTTCGACGGCCAGGTACCGCTTTATGCGAGGACTTTGATTCCGCTATTCATGGGCGTCATGCGCTGGATGCGCTGGGCGGCGGGCTGTTTCGTGTTCTGCACGCGCGCGGCATTCGAAGCGGCGGGCGGCTTTGACGAGCGCCTGTTCGGCGCGGAGGAGATAGCGCTCAGCGTGGCGCTGAAAAAAATCGGCCGCTTTGTGATCTTGCGTGAACCCGTTCTCACGTCCGGCCGGAAGCTGCGTACTTATTCAGGGCTCGAAGTGTTTGGCATCTTGGTCCGCGGAGCGCTCAGTGGCGGCAAG
>JBGSWX010000208.1:0-3954 GCA_041751695.1 Burkholderiaceae bacterium
TTCTTCACCCTGTTTCGCGCTGCGCGTCTTGCCCGATTGGCGGGCGCCTCGCGCGGGTTACGGCTGGTACGCGTGGTCAGTGCGCTCAACCGGGGCATGCGTGCCTTCGGCGCCAGCATGAGCCGGCGCGGCTTTGGCTACGTGGTGGGCCTGACCCTGCTGGTAACGCTGATCGGCGCCGCCGGCATGTACGCGTTTGAGAACGAGAATGCCGCAGGCCCCGGCTTGTCGAGCTACGGCGCCGCGCTTTGGTGGACCGCGATGATCATGACGACCTTGGGCTCGGAATACTGGCCGCAAACTGCCGAAGGGCGCGTGCTCTGCGTCGTGCTGGCGCTGTACGCGTTCGGCGTGTTCGGCTACGTGACCGCAACGCTTGCCACATTTTTCGTCGGCCGCGACGCCGACGATGACGCCGCGGAACTGGCGGGCTCGCGCTCGATCGCAGCATTGCAGGCCGAGATCGCCGGTCTGCGCGACGAGATTCGCGCGTTAGGTGCGCGCGGTACGGGTTGAGCGAGTGCGTTCGCGGCGGGCGATGCTAAGGTTTGCTCACGCTTGTCGCACGTGCCTGCGACGTTTCTGAGGAAGTAACGAGTGGAGCTGTTCGGCATCAACTGGGTAGGCGTTAGTGCGGAAAACGGACAGAAGCTTCTGCTGTCTCTCATCTTCATCGCCGTCGTTTTGATCAGCAGCAAGCTTTTGCGCGGCTTGGTCGGCTTGGCGCTGAACCGCACCGACCGCTCGACCGTGCAGACCAAGTTCTGGACTCGACAGGGCGTGAGCCTGCTCGCAGCGATTGTCTTGATCGTCGGGGTGCTGTCGATCTGGTTCAACGACCCAACGCGGCTCGCGACCGCGTTCGGCCTGATGTCGGCCGGTTTGGCATTCGCGCTGCAGCAGGTAATTACCGCGATCGCGGGCTACTTCGTGATCCTGCGCGGCTCGACGTTCAACGTCGGCGACCGCATCTCGATGGGTGGCGTGCGCGGCGACGTGCTGCGGCTCGGCTTCATTCAGACCACGATCATGGAGATGGGCCAGCCGCCGCCGGTGCAAGGCGCGGACCCTGCGATGTGGGTCAAGAGCCGCCAATTCACGGGCCGCATTGTCACCGTCAGCAATGCGCGGATATTTTCCGACCCGGTTTTCAATTACACGCGAGACTTTCCCTTCATCTGGGAGGAGATGTCGATACCAATCACCTTCAAGGCCGATCGCAAGCGCGCCGAAGATATTCTGATCGAAGCCGCGCGGCGCCACGCGATCGACCCCGACGCGATGGCCGCCGAAGCCAAGAAAGATCTGCAGGAGCGCTTCAGCGTCGAGCCGATCGAACTCGAGCCTCGCGTCTACTTCCGCATCACCGACAACTGGCTCGAACTCACCGTGCGCTTCCTGGTCGGCACGCACTCGATTCGCGGCACCAAAGATCAAATGAGCCGGTTCATCGTGACTCAGCTCGACGAGGCCGGCATCGGCATCGCTTCGGCCACCTACGACATCGTCGGCTTACCGCCGATCGAGCTTCGCGCCGCGCCCGGCACGGTGTCGCTACAGAGCAGTTCCTGAGGGGATCGTGACGGCGGCAGGTTCGCCGGACAGCGTGTTGTACTCAACGCGTGCTCGACGAACGCAACATTCGAGCTTAGGACCGCCAATTGCTGTTTGATGGAATCGAACGAGTCATCGTTCTAAACCAATAGGAAACCCTGATGAAGAAGTCACTGAAGTTGAAAGCCTCTGTTGCGCTGATGCTGCCGCTTTTTGGTCTGGCGCTGGCGGCCCCTGCTTACGCAACCATGAAGACCGCTCCCACGATGAAGAGCGGGCAAATGCACAACGTCCCTGCGCGCAATATCCGCCTGAGCCAGCTGGTCGGCAAGGACGTGCGCAACGCGCAAGGCGAAGATCTGGGCGACATCAAGGATGTGATCATCGACGTGAATAACAGCCGCGTGCATTACGTGGTGCTGTCGTTCGGTGGCTTTCTCGGTATGGGCAACAAGCTGTTTGCGTACCCGGTGCGCGCGTTCAGCCTGGCGGCCGACAAGGATGAGCTGATCCTGAACGTGGCCAAGGAGCGGCTGAAAGACGCCCCCGGATTCGAGGCCGACCGGTATCCGAATTTTGAAGCCGCCGTGTATCGCGACCGCGTGGACAACTATTTCGGAAAACCGCTTGCGATCGAACCGCGCCCGAACATGCGCCTGGTTCGAAGCGGCGAGTTGATCGGCAAGGACGTCAATGGCGCCAATGGGCGGGACCTGGGCGAGATCCAGGACGTCGTGCTCAATATGGCCAACGGCAACGTGCAATATGCGGTGCTCGAATTCGATCAAAGCTGGAGCCTGAACGACAAGCTGTTCGCGTTTCCATTGCGCTCGTTCAAACAGGGCGCACGTGTGAGCGAGGACTGGATGCTGAACATCAGCAAGGACACGCTGAATAACGTGCCCGGGTTTGACAAGAAAGCCTGGCCGGATATGAAGGATCCGAAGTGGAACGCTGATGTCGATCGCTACCTTGTCACTGTCGTTGCATTGCCGTCGACGACCAATGATGCAATGTGGAATCGGCTCGACAAGAACAAGGACGGCTGGTTGAGCGCGGATGAAGCGAAGGCCGACGCTAACCTGGGTTCCAGCTGGAGCAAACTCGATGTGGACAACAAAGGCAGAATCTCCCGAGTCGAGTTCGACACGCGCTATCGCCCTTGATCCGGGTTACCCTGAGCGCTCGCCGCCCTGCGCGACGGGCGCTTTTTCTTTGAGTGAGCGCGAATCGGTGCGCGCGTACTCCGTTTTCAGGTAACGGCTGCGCGTTTTCGCCGGGAACAGAACGTGCTCGCTCCCGAAGTACCGGCGGCGCACTGCGCGTGCCGGGCCGACAAAGAGGAAAGCCGATGACAACAACAGATGTCGCAACGGCTCCAGGCGCAATCGATTGGAAGTCAGGCGTGTGGGCCGGGCTCATTGCCGGTCTGGTATTCCTGGTGCTGGAGATGATGCTGGTGCCGCTACTGCAGGGCGGCAGCCCGTGGGGACCGCCGCGCATGATTGCGGCGATCGGCATGGGCAAGGAAGTGCTGCCGCCGCCGGCGACGTTTGATCTCGGGATCATCACGGTCGCAATGCTCATTCATTTCGTACTCGCCATCGTGTACGGATTGATTCTGGCGCTGATCATTCACCGCTTAAGCATGGCAATGGCGCTCGTTGCCGGCGCTGTCTTCGGCCTGCTTCTTTACGCGGTCAACTTCTACGGAATGACGGCCGTGTTTCCGTGGTTTGCGATGGCGCGCGGGTGGTTGAGCATCTTCGTGCATGTCGTGTTCGGCATGGTCGCCGCCTGGACCTACAAAGGGATGCAGCAGCGAAGAGTCGTGCCGGTGAGACGCTGAGACAGCGCGGATCGGGAACGCGCTTGAAGTCCGACCGCACGCCATGATGTCGCGCTGCAGGCTGCTGCTTCTCGTACTGTTTCCGCTGATACTTGCCGCTGCAACTGTTCTTGCGCTTGCCGATCCAAAGGGGCCGGTGATCGTGATCGAGATCGAAGGTGTCATCGGTCCGGCTACCGCGGATTTCGCGCATCGTAGTTTCGCCAAGGCGCGGGAGCGCGGGGCTCGCTTGATCGTGCTGAAAATGGATACGCCGGGCGGCCTCGATCAGTCGATGCGCCGCATCATCCAGGACATTCTGGCTTCGCCGATTCCGATCGCGACCTTCGTCGCTCCCGAAGGCGCGCGTGCCGCCAGCGCCGGCACCTTCATCCTGTATGCAAGCCATATCGCCGCGATGGCGCCGGCGACCAACCTGGGAGCGGCCACTCCTGTTTCGATCGGCGCGCCGGGGAGCGGCGAGCCGCAGCGCCAGCCTGAGCCGGACGGCAAGGGCGACGGTAAAGCTGACGAGAAGAGCAAGGCCGAACGCCGCACTACGCGCAGTTCGC
>JBGSWX010000209.1:0-4720 GCA_041751695.1 Burkholderiaceae bacterium
GTGTGGCCGATCTCGACGATGGACAGATCGCGCAAAGGCGTTGGGTGGCCGAGCTGCTTGAGGAAAGCGCGCGCTGTTTTGGCGTCTTCCACCAGAAAATGTTTGACGCGACGCGCGACGTCGATCACGTCGGCCGGCAACACGGCCTCGAGCCGACCGGTTGAAATCGGTGACGGCAGCAGGTACAGCGTGCCGCTCATGTGGACGGCAGAACTTCGATGCCCGCGGCTGCCAGCATCGACGTCAAGCGAATCAACGGCAGTCCGATCAACGCGGTTGGGTCGTCCGACTCGACGCGCTCGATCAGCGCAATCCCGAGAGATTCGATTTTTGCCGAGCCGGCACAGTCGTAAGGTTGATCGGCGCGTAGGTACGCATCGAGCTTTGAATGCGGCAAATTGCGAAAGGTCACCGTGGTCGCGACGCATTCGCTCTGCTCGCGTGCCGATCCGATCACCGCGAGCGCGGTGTAGAAAACGGCGGTGCGTCCCTGCAGCGATTGCAGTTGCGCGAGTGCGGTTTCGTGCGAATGCGGCTTGCCGAGCATCGTTCCATCCAGATCAACGGTCTGATCGGACCCGATCACGATCGCGTCTGGAAAGCGCGCCGCGACGTTGGCGGCCTTGCTGCGGGCCAGGCGCAGGGCGGTATCGCGCGGCTTCTCAGAGCGCAGCGCTGCCTCATCGACCTGCGGCGCATGGACTTCGAACGGAAGGCGCAGTCGCTGCAACAGTTCACGTCGGTAACGCGAGGTCGAGGCGAGTACGATCGGCGGACGAGTCATCCGGCAAGTTTAGATGCGCGGTACACCCACGATCGACACTTTTCAACTTGCGCGCTCGGGCCAGCGTGTCGACGGCGAGATTGCGACTGCGTGTTTGCCGCGCCTGTCGGAGTACATGGCGGCGCAGGATGGCGTGCTGTGCTACCGGATCGACGGTGCGATCGACGATCAGGGACACGCGGCCGCGGACCTGCATCTGCAGGGCAGCCTGCAGCTGATTTGCCAACGATGCAACGCGCCGCTCGAATTCGAGCTCGACCAAACGACGCGCTTTCGCTTCGTCGGTACGGAGGAGGAACTCAACTCTTTGCCGATTGAAGACGACGAGATCGACGCCGTCATTGGCTCGCACGCCCTGAACATTCATGACTGGGTGGAAGACGAAGCGATTCTTTCATTGCCGCTGGTACCGCGTCACGACGCGTGCTCGGCGCCTTTGAACCCAGAGGGTGAGCAGCGCGGCGTCAAACCGCCGAACCCGTTTCAGGCGTTGGCGGGGTTGCTGAACGAGGGCAAAGGAAACGAGGGGCACGGCTAGTCACCGCTCGCGCGCATGCGCTGCAACCGCAGATTTTCGGACGGCTTCAGTGCGCGTTGCTCGGGTACAATCGCCGACTTTTCGCGGGGTTAGCCATGGCTGTCCAGCAAAACAAGAAATCAGCTTCGAAGCGCGGGATGCATCGCTCGCACGACTTTCTGACGAATCCGCCGACGGCGATCGAGCCGACGACGGGAGAAGTGCATCGTCGTCATCACATCAGCGTGACCGGTTTTTACCGCGGCAAGAAGGTTATCCAGACCAAGAGCGACGAGTAATCAAGCCGCACGCAGTAAGCTGAGCGGCATGCGCGCGACTTCACAGTGACAACGCCGTGACGACGCGAATCGCCGTTGACTGCATGGGCGGTGACCACGGTTGCGCGGTCACTGTGCCCGCCGCGCTCGCGTTTCTCGAGCATCACACCGACGCTCATCTGCTGCTGGTGGGCCGACAAGCGCAGATCGAAATCGCGCTCAAGAGCGCGCGCAATGACCGCATCGAAGTGCTGCATGCTGCCGACGTGGTCGAGATGGACGACGCACCGGCCGTCGCCATGCGCAGCAAGCGCAGCTCTTCGATGCGAATCGCGATCAACCAGGTCAAGGAAGGCCGCGCCGATGTGTGCGTGAGCGCGGGCAACACGGGTGCGTTAATGGCGATCGCGCGCTTCGTGTTGAAGACGCTCGATGGCATCGATCGGCCGGCGATTGCCGCCGTGCTGCCGAATCAAAAGGGCGGCGTCACCACCGTGCTCGATCTCGGCGCCAATGTCGACTGCGGGCCCGAGCACCTGCTGCAGTTTGCGGTGCTGGGCAGTGCGCTGGTGGCGGCGGTCGAGGAAATCGATCGGCCGACCGTCGGGTTGCTTAACATCGGCGAAGAGTTGATCAAAGGCAACGAAGTCGTCAAGCAGGCCGCCGAGCTGCTGCGAGCGAGCCCACTCAACTTTGTCGGCAATGTCGAAGGCAATGACATTTTTAAGGGCACGACCGACGTCATCGTGTGCGATGGCTTCGTCGGCAACGTTGCGTTGAAGACCGCTGAAGGCCTGGCATTGATGCTGGCCGGGTTCGTGCGCGAGGAGTTCACTCGCGGGCCCTTGTCGCGCCTGCAGGCGATAGCTGCGCTGCCGGTTCTGAGGCGATTTAAAAGGCGAGTGGACGCGCGGCGGCTTAACGGAGCGAGCCTGCTCGGTTTGCGCGGGCTCGTCATAAAGAGCCATGGCTCGGCCGATGCGGTGGCTTTTGAGAGCGCATTGAAGCGGGGCTTCGAGCAAGCGCGACATCGCGTGCTCGAGCGCACCGTGGCCGAAATGCGGCCGTTTGTCGCACAACTGGCCGAGTTGGAGCAAGCCAGCCGCGGCAGTTTGCCTGCCGCCGCCGGAGCATGACAGGCGACCGTTTGCCGATCTACTCGCGCATTACCGGCACCGGTTCAGCGCTTCCTGCGCGCGCCGTCTCCAACGATGAGCTGGCGCGTGACCTTGCCAAGCGCGGCGTCGAAACGTCCGATGAGTGGATCGTCGCGCGCACCGGAATTCGTCAGCGCTATCTGGCCGAACCTGGCGTCACCACGGCAGACCTCGGAACACTCGCCGCGCAGGCGGCGCTGCAAGCCGCCGGACGCAAAGGATGGGACATCGATCTGATCATCGTGGCCACCTCGACCACCGATCAGATCTTTCCAAGCACCGCGTGCCTGATCCAGGCTCGGATCGATGCGGAAGGCTCGACTGCGTTTGACGTGCAAGCAGTGTGCAGCGGGTTCGTGTATGGCCTGGCCATCGCCGATGCGATGATTCGCAGCGGCATGAACCGCCGTGCACTGGTCATCGGCGCCGAATTGTTTTCGCGCATTCTCGACTGGAACGATCGCGGCACGTGCGTGCTGTTTGGTGACGGCGCCGGAGCGGTCGTAGTCGAAGCGTCGAGCGAAGCGGGAATACTCGCTTCGGAGTTGAAGGCCGACGGTTCGCAGGCCGGGGTGCTGTGCACTGCGGGGCGTGTGGCACAAGGCAAAGTCGAAGGCCATCCCTTTCTGACGATGGATGGCCCGGCCGTATTCAAACTCGCGGTCAACGTACTCGGTGCCTCGGCGCTCGAAGTGTTGCGCAAGGCCGGGCTCGATGCGGCGCAGCTCGACTGGCTGATCCCGCACCAGGCGAACGTGCGAATTCTCAACGCGATCGCCAAGCGAATCGGTGTGCCGCAGGAAAAAATGGTGTCTACGGTGGACCAGCACGGCAATACGTCGGCGGCGTCGGTGCCGCTGGCTCTTGACCTCGCGGTGCGCGACGGTCGCATCAAGAGCGGGCAGCACGTGATGCTGCAAGGTGTCGGCGGCGGCTTCACCTGGGGCTCGGTCCTGCTGCGCTGGTGATGAAAATCGCTTTCGTATTTCCCGGCCAGGGCTCGCAGTCGGCCGGCATGCTCGATTCGTTTCGCGACAACGCCGCGGTGCAGTCGATCGTCACGCGAGCCTCGGGCGCACTCGGCTACGACGTCGGTGCATTGATCGCCGACGGTCCGGCCGAAGAACTCAACTTGACCGTCAACACGCAGCCGGCATTGCTGACCGCCAGCTATGCGATCTACGCAGCATGGCAGTCGGCGGGGGGCGTCGAGCCGCAGCTCGTTGCGGGACATAGCCTGGGCGAATACACGGCGCTGGTGGCAGCCGGCGCGCTTGAACTCGAAGAGGCGGTGCAATTGGTTCGCTTTCGCGCGCAGGCGATGCAGGAGGCGGTGCCGGTCGGCGCGGGTTCGATGGCGGCGATTCTCGGCCTGCCCGACGAGGCAGTGCGACAAGCGTGTAACGAGGCCTCGCAAGGCGACGTCGTCGAGCCGGTGAACTTCAACGCACCATCGCAGGTCGTGATTGCAGGTCATCGGCCCGCGGTCGAGCGCGCTTGCGAGATCGCGAAACGGCTCGGCGCCAAGCGCGCACTGCCGTTGTCGGTATCGGCGCCGTTTCACTCATCGTTGCTGCAACCGGCCAGTGATCGCCTGCGCGAGCGCCTTGCACAGGCGAATGTGCATCCGCCACGCATCGAGCTGATCAACAACGTCGATGTGACGATCGAGGCCGAGCCATCGCGCATCGTCGATGCGCTGGCGCGGCAGGCCGCGCGCCCAGTGCTGTGGGCCGATGTCATTCGAAAGATGTCCCAGCTCGGCGTGACGCACGTGGTCGAATGCGGGCCCGGACGCGTACTGTCGGGGTTGACCAGGCGGATCGTGCCGAACCTCGAGAGTCTCGCGATCAACGACACGGCAAGCCTCGCCAGCACGTTGGCCGCACTCAACTGATGGACGTGTTCAAGCCGGATTGTCTGCAGGGAGAGGTCGCGCTGGTCACCGGTGCTTCACGCGGTATCGGCCGCGCGATCGCAGAGC
>JBGSWX010000210.1:0-9963 GCA_041751695.1 Burkholderiaceae bacterium
TCCATCAGCTTGTCGGTTTCTGGCGAGCTCCAGCGCGTGCCGTTCACGAATACCGTTCCGGGCTTGATCAGCTTCGAGTGGTATAGCCGATGCACGCCGATCACCGGATCGGCGAGCGTCTGAATCCAGTTGTTGGTGAGCTCGTAATCGTAGTTTGTGTACACGCGACGCAGCCACGTCGGGACATCCTCGTAGCGCAGGGTCACCTTGATGCCGAGCTTGCCAAGCTGTTGCTGCACGTATTCGCCGAAGCGCCGCCACTCCTCGCCGTAGGGGGTGATGTCGTGCGTGATCTCGAAGCGGGTTCCGTCGGCGCCTCGCTTGTAGCCGGCCTCATCGAGCAGCTTGTTCGCCATATCGACGCCGTTGGGCACGTTGTAGTTGAGCACATCGCCCGTCCAGAGGCCGGTCGCCTTGAAGTTCGAGCTGATGGGTCCGGTGGCCGGCCGACCGAATCCGAACCAGATGTTGTCGATGACGAACTTGCGGTCGATCGCATACGCGACGGCCTGGCGTACCTTGGCGTTGTCGAACGGCTTCTTATGCGTGTTGAAGTCGAGCTCGATGATCGGCGACTGCATTTCGTACCCGCGCGTGGTGACCGCAATATGCGGCAGGGCCTGCAGGCGCTTCACATCGAGCGGCAGGATGGCGCTGAAGCCGCCGATGTGCACCTCCTGCGTTTCCATCGCGGCTGCGCGGGTTGCGCCATCGGCAATGAAGCGCGCAACGATGCGATCGAGATACGGCCCGCCCTGACGCCAGTATTCGCTGTTGCGGTCAAAGCGCATGTACTGGCCCTTCTGCCACTCCACGAACTTGAACGGACCGGTGCCGACCGGCTTGTTTGCGCTGGGATGGTTGGCGATGTCACCGGTGCCGAACACGTGCTTCGGCAGCATCGGCGATTCGTAGCCGGAGAGCGCCATCAACATGTACGGCGCCGGCTCGGACAGGCGGAAGATCGCCGTGCTCGCATCGGGCGTGTCTATCGCATCGACTGCGCGGAACGTGTTCACACCACGCGGATGCACCTTCCTGAGCACGTCGAGGATCGAGAACTTGACGTCCTCGCTTGTAAATGGTTGCCCGTCGTGGAACTTGACGCCCTGCTGCAGCTTGAAGGTGATCGTCTTGCCGTCCGGGCTTACCGTCCACGACTGCGCCAGCCCGGGAACCGGCCGCAGGTTGAAGTCGTATTGGAGCAGCCCCTCGTACACCTTGGTCGCGACCTGACCGATAGGGCCCGACGTGCTCTGGTACGACGCAAGGGTCGGCGGCTCCGGTTGAACCACCATCACGAGCGTGCCGCCCCGCTGCGGAGTACCTTGCGCGAGCGATGCGCCGGGAACAAGCGCCGCGATGACGCCCGCAGCAACGGCGAGCGAACGCGCGATATGTAGCAGAGCTTGCATGCATGCCTCCTCGGTTTTGGGCGACGCTCGGATGAACGTCCGCGTCTTGCCGTGCAGCTTGCAATGCTATTGCAGGTGAGGGGGCTTGAGAAGCTCTGCAACGATTATTTGAGTCAGCAACGACATGAAAACGCCGGTACGAAGCTACAGCTGGCGCACGAGAGTAGGATTGAAAAATCTGCATTGCATCCCGCACAGCCCGCAGCACCGAGGAGACCACGATGGGCCACGCCGAAATGAAGCTCCAGGACGCGCCGCACACGAAAGCGATCTCGATGGACGAATACTGGATGCCGTTCACGCCCAACCGCGATTTCAAGCACGATCCGAAGATGGTCGTGCACGCCGAAGGCATGTACCTGTGGAACGAGCGCGGCGACCGCATGATCGACGCGTCGTCGGGTCTGTTCTGCGTCAACGCCGGCCACTGCCGCAAGGAGATTGCAGACGCGGTCGGCGCGCAGCTTCGCGAGCTAGACTTCATTGCGCCGTTTACACGCGGCCATCCAAAGCAATTCGAGCTTGCGAGCCGGGTTGCCGCGATGACACCCGGCGACCTCAATCGCATCTTCTTCACGAACTCGGGTTCCGAGGCGGTCGACACCGCGATGAAGGTCGCGCTCGCTTACTGGCAGGCGAAGGGGCAGGGCGGCCGTACGATGTTCATCTCGCGCGAGCGCGCGTACCACGGCGTGAACTTCGGCGGAGTGTCGCTCGCCGGCATGGCGAACAACCGGCGCCGTTTCGGACCGACGCTGCCCGGTATTGCGCACATGCGGCATACGCATATCAAGGAAAACTTTTTTCAGGCCGGCGAGGGCACGCACGGCGCCGAGCTCGCCGAGGATCTGGTGCGGTTCATCACTTTGTACGGTGCCGAGAACATCGCGGCGTGCTTTGTCGAGCCGATCGCGGGCTCGACCGGCTGCCTGGTGCCGCCTAAGGGATATCTGAAGCGGCTGCGCGAAATTTGCGACGCCAACTCGATCCTGCTCGTTTTCGACGAGGTGATCACCGGATTCGGGCGCACCGGACAAAACTTCGCCGCGCAAAGCTTCGGCGTAGCACCGGATTTAATGACGATGGCAAAGGGCATCACGAACGGTGCGCAGCCGATGGGCGCGGTTGCGATCAGCGAGCGCATCCACGACGCAATCTTTAGCTCGGCTCCCGAAGGCGCCATCGAGTTCTTCCACGGCTACACCTACTCGGGTCATCCCGCGGCGTGCGCCGCCGGGCTAGCGACGCTCGACATCTACGAGCGGGAAGGCCTGTTCGAGCGTGGCCGTGCACTGTCTCCCTATTTTCTCGACGGCCTGTTCTCTCTGCGTGATGTGCCCGTTGTTGCCGACGTTCGTGGCTACGGCATGTTCGGCGCGATCGACGTGCACACCGAAGGCACGCCGGGCAAGCGCGCGCACGCGTTGCAGAAGAAGCTGTTCGACAACGGACTGCATCTGAAGGCGACCGGCGACTGTGCCATCGTGGCACCGCCGCTGATCGCAGAACGCGCGCATATCGACAACATCGTCGAGATAATGCGCCGCACGCTGAAGTCGATTTAGTTTGTTGTTCAAAGGAGGGGTAGGCATGAAGCGCTTTATTACAAGCCTGTTGTCGGTATCGGCGTTTGCGGTGTCGACGTTAGCGGTCGCGCAAACGAAAGAGGTGACGATCGGTTATCAGGATATGGTCGTGCCGTATCGCGTCGCGCAGGAAGCCAAGGAGATCGAGAAGGCGACCGGCTACAAGATCAACTGGCGGCAGTTCGGCGGCGGTGGCGAAGTCATCAAGGCGATGGCATCGGGCGCAGTGCAGATCGGCGAAGTCGGCTCGGCTGGAATTGCGGCCGCGGTATCGCGCGGAGAACCGCTCGAGCTGTTCTGGATTCTCGACGATATCGGCAGCGCCGAGGCACTCGTCGTCAAGAACAGTTCCGGCATCAAGTCGCTGGCCGATTTGAAAGGCAAGAAGATTGCAATGCCGTTTAATTCGACCACGCACTTTCACACGATGGTCGCGCTCGAACAGGCGAAGATCAATCCGGCCGACGTGCAGATCCTGAACATGCGTCCTCCTGAAGTGCGCGCCGCATGGCAGCGCGGTGACATCGACGCTACGTTCATCTGGGACCCGGTGCTTGCCGAAGCCAAGAAAGACGGCACCGTGATTCTGACGTCCGGAAAGATCTCCGCCGACACCGGCAAAGCGACGTTTGACGGCTACGTCGTCAATCGCGACTGGGCCAAAGCAAACAAGGACTTCATGGTCAAGTTCGTCAAGGTGCTCGCCGCCTCCGACGACAACTATCGCAAGAACAAGGGCAAGTTCGTCAAGGACTCAACTGAGGCTAAGGCGATTGCGAAGTGGTCGGGCGCAAAACAGGAGGATGTACAGGCCAGCATGTCGCTGTACGCGTTCCCGACTGCGCAGGAGCAGGCGGCCAAGTGGCTTGGAGGTGGCAAGGATTCGATCGCTGCGAAAGCGTTGGCTGCGACCGCTGACTTCCAGCTCTCGCAAAAGCAGATCGAGAAAAAGCTGCCGGACTACTCGACCGCGGTGAACCCCTCGTATGTGCAGGAAGCGATGAAATAGAGGGTCCGCTGAGCAAGCTCGAAGTCCGCCACCTTTCGGTCCACTACACCGGCCGCCACGGGGCGGCCGGCACGCATGCACTGTCGGACGTCAACCTAGCGCTCGATCCCGGCGACTTTGTCGTAGCACTTGGTGCATCCGGTTGCGGCAAGACGACGCTGCTCTCGTGCATCGCGGGGTTCATGGCGTTTTCTTCGGGCGAGATTCTGCTCGACGGCAAGCCGGTCACCGGGCCGGGTGCCGAGCGCGGAGTCGTGTTTCAGAAGCACGCACTGATGCCGTGGCTCGATGTGGTCGAGAACGTCGAGTTCGGCTTGAAGATGCGCGGCGTGGCCAAAGCTGAGCGGCGCGCTATCGCTCTGCAGAAGCTCGCCGCGGTCGGTCTGGAGAAATTCGCAGCGTCCCCCGTGTATCAGATCTCAGGTGGCATGCAGCAGCGAGTCGGACTCGCACGCACGCTGGCAAGCGATCCCGAAGTGATGCTGATGGACGAGCCGCTCGGCGCACTCGACTCGCTGACTCGCGAGCAGCAGCAGGAATTGATTCTGCAGCTGTGGTGGAAAACGCAGAAGATGTTTTTCTTCATTACACACAGCGTCGAGGAGGCGCTGTTCCTTGCGACCGAGCTGGTGGTGATGACGCCGTCGCCGGGCCGCATCGCGCATCGCTACCGCCTCGATTTCGGGCGCCGCTTCATCGACTGCGGCGATGCACGCGCAGTGAAGTCCGATCCCGAGTTCATTCGCATTCGCGAGGAGGTGCTGCAGGTGATTCACTCGGCGCCTCAAATGCGCGAAGCTGTAGGTCTGTCGAGCGCATGAGCGCACCGAGCCATGTAGACGCGGCCCGAACCGCTGAAGTGCCCCCTGTAGACGCACGGGCATCTGCTACGCCCGTTCGCCACGTCAGCGGCTACAGCGTCCCCGGCGAAGGATCGAGCACCGCGATCGCCGTCGTTACAGTCGTTGCGCTGCTGCTGCTGTGGTGGGTCGCCACACACAACGGCTGGATCCGCGACCTGTTCTTGCCGCAACCGGAACGCATCATCACCAGTTTCGCGGACGCGTGGAAGGGCGACATACAAGGCGGCCGCCCGCTGTACGAGCATTTCGGGTGGAGCTTGTTTCGTGTGTTCTTCGCATTCGCGCTAGCGTGCGTGACCGCGATTCCAGTGGGCATCGCGATGGGTGTCTCGCGCATCGCGCGCGGCATCTTCGATCCGCCGGTCGAGTTCTACCGTCCGCTGCCGCCGCTCGCGTATCTGCCGTTGATCGTGATCTGGTTCGGCATCGAAGAGACCGCGAAGGTCGTATTGATTTACCTCGCGTGCTTCGCGCCGCTTGCGATGGCGGCGCGTGCCGGAGTCAAGAGTGTGATGATCGAACAGATCAACGCCGCCTATTCGCTCGGTGCGTCAAAGTGGCAGGTCATCCGCCACGTCGTGATTCCCGCCTCAATGCCCGAGATTTTCACCGGCATGCGGATCGCGATCGGCTTCGGTTGGACGACGCTGGTCGCCGCCGAAATGGTGGCTGCCACCGCCGGTCTTGGCCAAATGGTGCTGAACGCTTCTAATTTCCTGCGAACCGACGTCGTCATCATGGGCATCTTCGTGATCGGTATCGTCGCCTACACATTCGACCTGCTGATGCGCTACATAGAGCGGGCGGTCGTCCCGTGGAAGGGTCGCGGGTAGGCGCATGTTTTATCCCATCTGAACGGGCACCCGATGAACAACCCGATTCGCATCCTCGGTCTCGCAGGCAGTCTGCGCAAGGCTTCTTACAACCGCGCGGCGTTGCGCGCTGCGCAGCAGTTGGTGCCCGCCGGCGCGACGCTCGACATCGTTGAGATCGACGGCATTCCTCCGTTCAATCAGGACGACGAAGCCTCGCCTCCTCCTTCGGTCGCGCAGTTCAAGGCAAAAATCAAGGACGCCGACGCCATTTTGTTCGTCACACCGGAATACAACTACTCGGTGCCCGGTGTGCTGAAAAATGCGATCGACTGGGCCGCGCGGCCTTATGGGCAGAGCGCGTGGAAGGGCAAGCCGGCGGCGATCATGGGCGCGTCGACCGGAGTCATCGGCACCGCGCGCGCGCAATATCACCTGCGGCAGACGATGGTGTTTCTCGATATGCCGGTGGTCAATCAGCCCGAAGTGATGATCGGCTCGGCCGCCAAGCGGTTCGACGAACAGGGCGAGTTGACCGATGAAACATCGCGCAAGCTGGTCGCGCAGTTGCTCGAAGCGCTCGTCGCTCTGACGCGGAAAATGGCGGCGCCATCGTAGGTGCGAGCTCACGTTGGCGGACTTGAGCGCCGAACTTCTCAAATAGGCGTGCGAGCACGCCCGTAATCGGCGTTTTCTGCGGAATCGGCTGCGCCACACTCGCCGCACCTCAACGAGCCGCGCTTGCGCGACCGACTCATGCGCCAGATTGCCGACGACATCGTTACTGCAGGGGGTTCGCGCGATGTCGAGCGCCGCCTGCAGGAGTATCAGGCGCTGCTCGCCAACGACTCGGTCGGCATCTTGGTCGTGTGCGACGGCGACGTCATGCAGTGCAATTCGAGCGCGGCGCGCTTGTTCGGGTGGGAAGCCGCCGATCTGCTCGGGCGCTCGGGCTCGGTCCTGTTCGGCTCGGACGAAGAGTTTCAGTCGTTCGCCAGCCGCATCGGTGTTGCGCTGGCGGCCGACGGCTCGCCGGCGATCGAATGGCGCACGGTACGGCGCGACGGTTCGCGCTTCTGGACCCGCCTGCTGGTGAAGAGCATCACGCCCGGTGGGCCAGCCGGTGAGACCGTGTGGATGGTCGAAGACATCAGCGCGCGCAAGGAAATGGAAGCGGCGCTCGCCAAGGCGCGCGAGGATCTGGAGCAGCGCGTGCGCGCCGCGCACGACGAGCTGGCGTGGTCCAACGAGCGATTGGTCGCCGAGTTGTACGAGCGCAGTGAAGTCGAAGAGCGCGCGCGGCGCATCTCGCTGTATGACGAATTGACCGAGCTGCCGAATCGGCGCTTGCTCGAATCGCGGCTCGATGAAGCGATGCGCAATCATCAATTCGGCGGCGACCGGCTGGCGGTGCTGGTGATCGACATCGACGAGTTCACCAAGCTGAACGACGCGCTCGGTAATCGCGTCGGCGACGCCGTGCTGCGCGCCACCGCTGCGCGCCTGGTCGACACGGTGCGTACATCCGATCTGGTCGCACGCACCGGGGCCGATGAATTTGCGATCGTGCTGGGCCGATTACGGCACATCGACGATGCCGAACACGTGGCCGGCAAGCTGGCCGAGCTGCTGTCCGAGCCGTTCGAGATCGACGCCGAGCAGGTGAGCGTCAGTGTCAGCGTCGGTGCTGCGCGTTTTCCAAACGACGGCGCCACGCCCGAGATGCTTTTGCGCAATGCCGACGCCGCGTTGTCATTTGCAAAATCGCGCGGCCGCGGCAACGTGCAGCTGTTCGAGCCGCGCATGAACGACGAGATGGTGCGCCGTTTGCAGCTTGAGGCAGGCTTACGGCGCGCGCTCGAGTGCAACGAATTCGAGGCGTACTACCAACCGAGGATCGATCTGGCCAGTCGCAAGCTGGTCGGCGCCGAAGCGCTGCTGCGTTGGCGCGATCCTGAGCTCGGGATGCGGGAACCGGGCACGTTCATCGCGGTGGCCGAAGACACCGGCCTGATCCTGCCGATAGGCGAGGTCGTCCTGCGCGAAGCGTGCCGCGCGTCGATGCAGTGGACGGCGGCGGGCCTCGGCGAACTGATTGTCAGCGTCAATCTGTCGCCGCGCGAATTTCGTGGTCGCTCGTTGCTGCCGATGGTGAGCCAGGCGCTGATCGACTCAGGCCTCGATGCCGAGCGCCTGCAAGTCGAAATCACCGAAGCGAGCCTGATGCGCGACGGCGCCAAAGCCGAACTGGTGCTATCCGGCCTGCACGCGATGGGCGTAAAAATCGCGCTCGATAACTTCGGCACCGGCTATTCGAGCTTGAGCAACCTGCGCCGCTTTCCGGTCGATGTCATCAAGATCGACGGCCAGTTCGTGCGCGGCGGACCGAATGATCCAGCCGACTGCAAGATCGTCGCCGCACTCACCAGCCTCGCACGCGGGCTCGGCCTACAAGTGGTAGCCGAAGGAGTCGAGACGCCCGAGCAATTGGCGTTCGTCACCGACTGCGGCTGCCACGAAGCGCAAGGCTACCTGCTAGGTCGGCCGCTCACCTCAGCGGGGTTTATCGAATTCGCGAAGTCGTTGCGCTAACGGGAGGCAGCGCGCAGTCTCCCGGACGCGGTCAATCAGCCCTTATTCGCCTTCTCGAACCGCTCCAACTGTTCATTGCCGCGCTTGACCGCAGTATCGAGCGCCTCTTTCGCACTTTTCTTGCCTGACCACACTCCCTCCATCTCTTCATCGACAATCGTGCGGATCTGCACGAAGTTGCCGAGGCGGATGCCCCGCGATTTATCGGTGGTCTTGCGAATCATTTGTGTGACGGCGACGTCGGTGCCGGGGTTCTGCTTGTAAAAACCACCTTTGTCGGTCAGGTTGTAGGCCGCCATCGTAATCGGGAGATAGCCGGTGCGTTGATGGCTCGCTGACTGCACGTCGGGCTTCGACAGGTAATCGAAGAACGCGGCAATGCCTTTGTACTCCGGCGGTTTCTTGCCGGACATCACCCACAAACTGCCGCCGCCAATCACTGTGTTTTGGGGCGCGCCGGCTACGTCCGGGTAGTACGGCAGCGTCGAGATGCCGTTAGCGAACTTGGCGTTTTTCTTAATATTGCCGTACAGCCCTGAGGAGCCGGTCATCATCGCGCATTCGCCGGAGACGAACACCGAATCCGCAATGTTGCCACGGCCTTTGTAAACAAACAGCCCCTGCTTGGACATGTTGGCCAGATTTTCGATATGGCGCACATGCAGTGGCGTGTTGAAGGCGAGCCGCGTTCCCATTCCACCGAAGCCGTTGCGCAATGTGGAGAACTCGGTGTTGTGCCACGCCGAAAAACTTTCGAGCTGCGTCCAGCTCACCCAGCTGGTCGTGAACGGGCACTTGTGACCCGAAGCCTTTAGCTTCGCTGCGGCGAGCACGACTTCAGGCCAGGTTTTTGGAGGATTTTCGGGGTCGAGTCCCGCTGTCTTGAACGCGTCCTTGTTGTAATGGAACACCGTGGTTGAACTGTTGAACGGCAAGCTCAGCATCTGACCGTTGGGCGCGGTGTAATAACCCGCGACAGCCGGCACGTAAACCGCTGGATCAAACTTGTAGCCGGCGTCCTTCATCAGGTCATGCACCGGCTTGATCGCGCCCTTGGACGCCATCATCGTCGCGGTGCCGACTTCGAACACCTGCAAGATGTGCGGCGCATTGCCGGCGCGATATGCCGCGATCGCGGCGGTCATCGATTCGTCGTAACTGCCCTTGAACACGGGCACGACTTTGTATTCTTTCTGGGTTTCGTTGAAACCCTTGGCCTGGTCGTTCACCCACTCGCCGAGATTGCCGCCCATCGAATGCCACCATTGAATCTCGGTCTGGGCCAGCACGGGAGTCGAAAGGCCGAACACGAGGCCTGAAGCGAGCGCGGCCGAAATCACTGATCTGCGAAGCATGGAGTCTCCTTGGCTTGTTCTAGTTGATGATGGCAGTGCAAGATAACGCGGCTGTTACGATAACCTCGCTTGGTGCGTAGGGCAAAACAGTTTGCTCCGCACTTTCCCCAGCACGCATTTCAGCATGCCTTCGGTTGCGGCTCGACTGCCCCTGTACGCCAGTTTGACGCGGCTCGACAAGCCGGTGGGGACGTTGCTGCTGCTCTGGCCGACGTTGACGGCGCTGTGGATTGCGGCCGACGGCTCGCCGAGCGCGATGCTGGTCGCGGTTTTTATCGCCGGGACGTTTCTGATGCGCTCGGCCGG
Source organism: Burkholderiaceae bacterium (assembly GCA_041751695.1). Taxonomy (GTDB): domain Bacteria; phylum Pseudomonadota; class Gammaproteobacteria; order Burkholderiales; family Burkholderiaceae_F; genus JACCZX01. The sequence continues at coordinate 9,939 of JBGSWX010000210.1, forward strand.
CTGCGCCGTTAACGATGCCGCCGAC
>JBGSWX010000211.1:0-2056 GCA_041751695.1 Burkholderiaceae bacterium
CGAAGTCGAACTGCAGACGCGCGTCACGGTGCGCGTTCGCGAGTTCGATGTAAACGCCGAGACGGGAGAGAAGACTCCGAAGCTGACACGCTACGAAACAACGGTTGGCCGTGCCCTGATGTCGGAAATTCTGCCGGCCGGGCTGTCGTTCAATGTATTGAACAAGCCGTTGAAGAAAAAAGAACTCAGCCGTCTGATCAACCTCGCGTTCCGCAAGTGCGGCCTGCGCGAGACGGTGATCTTCGCAGACAAGCTGATGCAAACCGGCTTCACCCTGGCGACGCGCGCTGGATTGTCGATCGCGATCGACGACATGGTTGTGCCGCCGCAGAAAGAGGAGATCATTCGCAGCGCCGAGCGCGAAGTGAAAGAAATCGAGGCGCAGTACACCTCGGGTCTCGTGACGCAAGGTGAGCGCTACAACAAGGTGGTCGACATCTGGGGTCGCTCGGGTGACCACGTCGGCAAAGTGATGATGGAGCAGCTTGCGACCGAGCAGGCAACCGATCGTCATGGACGCGAGTCGTCGCAGGAATCATTCAACTCGATCTGGATGATGGCGGACTCCGGCGCGCGCGGTTCGGTTGCGCAGATCCGGCAGCTGGCCGGGATGCGCGGCTTGATGGCGAAGCCCGATGGCTCGATCATCGAGACACCGATCACCGCCAACTTCCGCGAGGGCCTGAACGTTCTGCAGTACTTCATCTCGACGCACGGCGCGCGCAAAGGTCTGGCGGATACGGCGCTGAAGACGGCGAACTCGGGCTATCTGACGCGGCGTCTGGTCGACGTCACGCAGGATCTGGTCGTCACCGAAGACGATTGCGGCACCGGCAACGGTGTCACGATGAAGGCGCTGGTCGAAGGCGGCGAAGTCATCGAAGCGCTGCGCGATCGGATTCTCGGCCGCGTCATCACGATGGATGTGCTAAGCCCCGAGACGCAGGAAGCGCTGTATTCGATCGGCCATCTGCTCGATGAAGACGACGTCGACAATATCGAAGCGCTCGGCATCGACGAAGTGCGCGTGCGCACTCCACTGTCATGTGAGACGCGCTATGGCTTATGCGCCAAGTGCTACGGCCGCGATCTGGGTCGCGGCGTGCTGGTCAACGCTGGCGAAGCGGTCGGTGTCATCGCCGCGCAATCGATCGGCGAACCCGGCACGCAGTTGACGATGCGCACGTTCCACATCGGCGGCGCGGCGTCACGTGCTGCCGTGGCGTCCGGCGTCGAAGCCAAGAGCAACGGCACGGTGAGATTCACCAGCACGATGCGCTACGTCACCAATGCCAAGGGCGAACAGGTTGCCATCGGCCGCTCGGGCGAAGTCACGATCGCCGACGACAACGGTCGCGAGCGCGAGCGCCACAAGGTGCCGTATGGTGCGACGTTGCTGGCAGCCGACGGCAAGCAGGTCAAGGCCGGCACTCAGCTCGCCAGTTGGGATCCGCTGACGCGCCCGATCATCACCGAGTTTGCGGGGACGGTGAAGTTTGAGAACGTCGAAGAAGGCGTCACGGTGGCGCGTCAGATCGACGAAGTGACCGGGCTTTCGACGTTGGTCGTCATCGACGCCAAACGCCGCGGCCCGACCGCCGCCAAGGGCGTGCGTCCGCAGGTGAAGCTGCTGAACGAGATGAGCGACGAGGTCAAGATTCCGGGCACCGAGCACTCGGTGACGATCAGCTTCCCGGTGGGCGCGCTGATCGTCGTGCGCGACTCGCAGCAAGTGGGCGTCGGCGAAGTGCTAGCGCGCATTCCGACCGAATCGCAGAAGACGCGCGACATCACCGGCGGCTTGCCGCGAGTTGCGGAGTTGTTCGAAGCGCGTTCACCGAAAGACGCCGGCATGCTGGCCGAGGTGACGGGCACGGTGACGTTCGGTAAGGAAACGAAGGGCAAGCAACGTCTGATCATCACCGACCTCGAAGGCGAAGAGCACGAATTCCTGATCTCGAAGGAAAAGCACATGCTCGTGCACGACGGCCAGGTTGTGAACAAGGGCGAGCTGATCGTCGATGGCTCGGCCGATCCGCACGACATCCTGCGCTTG
>JBGSWX010000212.1:0-4082 GCA_041751695.1 Burkholderiaceae bacterium
GGCTGCAGCACGAACCGAGAGCGCACCGATCACCGCTCGCCCGAGCACGAGTCAGCCCGGCTCATCGCAATTGCTGCAAGTGGCCGCCGTCAGCGACATCGCACGCGGGCGCGATCTGCAGCGCCAGTTGCGCGCCGCCGGGATGGACGCGTACTGGGAAAGCGTGCGCCTCAAGGGTGGCGTCGATGAGGTGCGGGTGCGCGTGACGGTCGATCCGGCGACGCAAACAATGGCCGATGCGATTGCGAAGTTGAAGTCGATGGGATTCGATCCAATCATCGTAACGCCTTGAGGCAATAACCTAGTGATCACAGCAAACCGGCTGGTCCCCTACGCGTTCGCGCGCGACAACGCGATTTTGCTGGTGCCGAAGAGCGAGCGCGACGCCGAGGTCTGGATCAGCGACGCCACACCGCTTGCCGCATTGAACGAAGTCATCCGCGTCTTCCCCGGCAAGGTCAAGCCGATCGTGGTCGAGCCGGGCAAGCTAGTAGCAGCGATCTCGCAAACGTACGGAGATCAGGGCGGTTCGGCGCAGCAGATCGTCGGCGACATCGAGGGCGAGTTCGATATCACGCGAATGATGCAAGAGGTGCCGGATGTTGAGGACCTCTTAGAAACAGAAGACGACGCGCCGATCATCCGCATGATCAACGCACTGTTGACGCAGGCCGCGCGCGACGGTGCATCGGACATCCACATCGAAGCGTTCGAAACGTATTCGCTGGTGAGATTCAGAATTGACGGCACGCTGCGCGACATCGTGCGGCCCAAACGCGCGCTACACGCAGCACTTGTGTCGCGCATCAAGATCATGGCCGCGCTCGACATCGCCGAGAAGCGCCTGCCGCAGGACGGCCGGATTACTTTGCGCGTCGGCGGACGGCCGGTCGATGTACGCGTATCGACACTGCCGACCGGCCACGGCGAGCGCGTGGTGCTGCGCTTGCTGGAGAAAGACCTATCGAAGCTCGAGCTGACCAACCTCGGCATGGCCGAGGGCACGCTCGCCGGCTTCGACAAACTGATTCATCAGCCGCACGGAATCATTCTGGTCACCGGCCCGACGGGCTCGGGCAAATCGACCACGCTGTACGCGGGCATTCGCCGGCTCGACAAAAACACGACCAACATCATGACGGTCGAGGACCCGATCGAGTACGACATCGAGGGCATCGGCCAGACGCAGGTCAACGCGAAGATCGACATGACGTTCGCGAAGGCTTTGCGCGCGATCCTGCGGCAGGATCCGGACATCGTGATGATCGGCGAGATTCGCGATCTCGAAACCGCGCAGATCGCGGTGCAGTCGTCGCTGACGGGCCATCTGGTGCTGGCGACGTTGCACACCAACGATGCAGCGTCAGCGGTCACGCGATTGATCGACATGGGCATCGAGCCGTTTCTGCTGTCGTCTTCGCTGCTTGGCGTGCTCGGCCAGCGGCTGGTGCGCAAGCTCTGCCCGCATTGCAAAGAGTCCGATCCGACCGTGGGCGGTTGGCGCGCGGTCGGTTGCGGTCATTGCGGACACACCGGCTATCTCGGCCGCACCGGCATTTACGAGCTGCTCACCGTCAACGATGAGATTCGCATGCTGGTGCACCAAGGCTCGAACGACACGGACATGCGCCGCGTCGCGGAAAAAAACGGAATGATCAACATGCGTGCCGACGCGCAGCGCTGGATCAAGACCGGCGTCACGTCGCAGGAAGAAACGCTGCGCGTCACGCGCGAGTAGCTCCCGCATGGCCGCTTTTAGATTCGCAGCGGTAGACAACCTCGGCAAGGAATCGGGCGGCGTTTTAGAGGCTGACAGCGCACGTCTCGCGCGCCAGTTGCTGCGCGGCCGCGGGCTGATTCCGCTGTCGGTCGACCCGGTGATGAGCGATGTGGGCGCGCGCGCGGGCGGGTTGTCGCTGAGCCGCCGGTTGTCGCAAACGGAGCTTGCAGTCATTACGCGCCAACTTGCCTCACTGCTCGGCGCGTCTTTACCGGTCGCCGATGCGCTGACGGTGATGGTCGAGCAAAGCGAGAAGCAAAGTGTGCGCGAGCTGATGGCATCGATCCGCACCGATGTACTGGGCGGTACATCGCTGTCAAAGGCGCTGGTGCGCCATCCGCGCCAGTTTCCTGATATTTACCGCGCGCTGATTTCCGCTGGCGAAGAGTCGGGAAAACTGGGATCAGTGCTCGGCAGCCTGGCCGATTACGTCGAGGAGCGCGCCAAGCTGCAGCAGAAAATCACGCTCGCGTTCGTGTACCCGGCGATCGTCACATTCGTCGCATTGGCCGTCGTCATCGGGCTCCTGACCTACGTCGTCCCGCAGGTCGTGCAGGTGTTCGCGAACACCAAGCAGGCACTACCGTTTCTGACGATCGCGCTGATCGCGGTATCGAACTTCGTACGCAACTACGGCTGGATCGTGCTGGTAATCGTCGCGATTGCGGCGTTCCTGACGCAGCGCGCGCTGCGCGTCGCCCCGGTGCGTTTGCGATGGCACACGCGCATCCTGACGTTGCCGGTGATGGGCGTACTGTCGCGCTCGATCAACACCGCGCGCTTTTCTTCGACGCTGGCGATCCTGGTCGGCTCGGGCGTGCCGATGCTGCGGTCGCTGCAGGCAGCGGGCGAAACGATCACCAACATGGCGATGCGCTCGCGCGTGATGGACGCCGTGCAGCGCGTGCGCGAAGGTTTTTCGCTGGCAAAAGCGCTGCGCGCTGATGCCGATGAAGAAAAAAAGCCGGGCCACGTGAAGCTATTTCCGCCCGTGTTGATTCACTTGATCGCTTCGGGTGAAGCCACCGGCAAGCTGCCCGAGATGCTGTCGCGCGCAGCCGATATTCATTCGCGCGAAGCTGAGCGCCGGGCGCTGTTCTTCACGTCGCTGCTAGAGCCGATTCTGATTTTGACGATGGGCGTGGTGGTGATGCTGATCGTGCTCGCCGTGCTGCTGCCGATCATCGAGATCAATCAGCTGGTGCGTTGACGCGCCGGCGCGCAAGAAAAAGCGGCCCGGTTGGGCCGCTTGTCTTTGAGGAACGCTACTTAGAGCGCCTGCAGCTTGTCGTAAGTCGCCTTGTCCCAGGTCGCGTCCGGGCCATTGTGCAGCTTCATCGTCGCGTCGCGGAACGGCTTGCGGTCGACCTTAACAACCTCCTTGCCCTTCTTCGTGAACTCGGCACCGAGTCCCTTTTCTATCTCGATAATCTGCGCGGTTGCGCGAGTCGCACCTTCCTTGAGCACCTGGTCGAAGATCGCCTTGTCTGCATCCGACAGCTTGTTCCACGTCGGTGCCCCAACGATCGTCAGTAAAGCATCCGTGATGTGACCGGTCAGCACGATGTACTTCTGAACCTCGTAGAACTTCTTGGCGTCGATCGTCGGCAGTGGGTTCTCCTGCGCATCAACAGTGCCGTTTTGCAGCGCCAGATATACCTCGGCGAATGCGATCGGCGTCGGATTGGCGCCAACGGCGCGCGGAAACATCGTGTAAAGCGGCGCATCTGGCACACGGATTTTCAGCCCCTTCATATCCTCAGGCTTGTTGATCGGTTTGTTCGAAGTCACCTGCCGCTCGCCGTAATAAGTGATCGCAAGTACCTTATTGCCGCCGCTCTTTGCGCGATATCCCTCGGAAAGTTCGGCAAACAACGGACTGGTCGAGAACGCCTTCCAGTGATTGAAGTCGCGGAACACGAACGGAGCGCCGCCAATGGCGATCGGCCCGTAGGTGCGGCCCGCGAACAACTGGCCGGTATAGATGATGTCGACCGTCCCAAGCGTTAAACCCTGGTTGATGTCGGTCTCCTTACCGAGCGTCGACGCTGGAAATACCTCGACCGTATAGCGGCCATTTGTACGCTTGCCGATTTCCTGTGCAGCCCACAGCGCGGCTGTGTGATACGGCTCGCTGACCTCATACACGTGCGCGAACTTGAGCTTGGTCTGCGCATGCGCGGTGCCGAGCGCGATCAGCGACAGCGCCGCAGCGATGGTGAGTTTTCTAATGTTCAACTTCATGTCTCCTCCTTGAGGTATTGGTCTGACTTACTAGTAACTGCCGAGTGCTACATCGTCG
>JBGSWX010000213.1:0-2110 GCA_041751695.1 Burkholderiaceae bacterium
CGGCGCCGGGCTCGCGCGCGCACTCGAAATCAACCGCGGGCGCGACACCGAGCTCGATCTGCTGATTGCTCGCGTCGCCGAGCTGCGGCGCGAGCTCGCCGACTGGGCCAACGCGCTCGCGAAGGCTGCCAGCGAAGAATCCGAGGATGAGCCGCACGACGACTCGTTTGCCGAAAGTGCGCCGACGGTGCGCTGGATTTCGGTGTCGACTTACGGCGCCCAATTCAATCAGACCCCGCTCGCACCCGGCCAGGCGCTCGCGCGTGCGCGCGCGACGCGGCCGCAAGCGTGGATATTGACGTCGGCCACACTGACGGCAGCCGGGCGATTCGATCACTATCTGGCCGAGGTAGGCATCGAAGACGCGGTTGCGGCGCGCTGGAATAGTCCGTTTGACTTCGCGCAACAGGCGTTACTGTATCTGCCGCAGTCGATGCCGTCACCGTACGACGCTCGCTTCGCGCAGAAAGTGGCAGAGGCCGCGTGGCCGCTAGTGCGCGCCAATGGCGGCCGGGCGTTCGTTCTGTGCACGACGTTGCGCGCTGTCGACAAAGTCGCAGAGCGTTTACGGCAATTGATGGCGCTCGACGATCAGCAGTTGCCGCTCCTCGTTCAGGGATCCAGTACCCGCCGCGCATTGATCGACGCTTTTCGCAGCTCGGGCAACGCAGTGTTGATCGGCAGCATCAGCTTCTGGGAAGGCATCGACATTCGCGGTGATGCGTTGTCGCTGGTGGTGATCGACAAGCTGCCCTTTGCACCGCCCGACGATCCCGTGGTCGAAGCGAAGATTCGCTACTTGCGAAAAACCGGGCGCAATCCGTTTAGCGACTATCAGCTGCCCGAAGCGATCATGCTGATGAAGCAGGGGGCAGGGCGTTTGATTCGAGATGAAACAGATCGCGGCGTGTTGATGGTTCTCGACGAGCGTGTGCTGACCAAGCCGTACGGAAAAGCGATTCTGGCGAGCCTGCCGCCGTTTTCACGCACACGCAGCGAGGCCGAAGCAGTCGAGTTTCTGACGCGTCGGCGCTAGCGTCTCGGCTCGAACCTGACCGGCTCAGCCCCGCGCATCTTCGATCTGATGACGACGGTCCCCGCAAGCTTGTCATGCCACCCTTGCTTCTTGCTGTCGAACGCAACCCAGATGATGCCGATGAAAAGAGGAATCATCGAAACGTAATACCCCAGGTAGCGACCGATCGATTGACCGACCGACAATGTGTTGCCGGTCGTGGCGTCCACGATGCGCAGCGACAGCGCCATTTTTCCCGGCGTGGCCTGCCGGTACAGCCAGAAAACAATGATGGCGACTGCCGGTGCGATCCACGTAATCAATAAATCAGCCGGCCCGGCAATGAACGGGGCATCATCGCCAAAGTAGCCCCATCCATAAATCCACACCACAAGCGGCAGTGTGAGCGCCAATATGAGCAGCGAGTCGATCACCGCCGCGCCCACGCGTATCCAGAATCCTGCGTATTCGACGTCGTCAGGCTGCATAGCTCAGTCGGCCCTCCACAATTTGCGCTGCGGACGTGTATGGATGCTCTTCGTGATTGCGCGGCGAGAGCAAGTGTATGACGGCATGGCCGCGAATCTTCAGATAATCGGAGATCAGGGCGCGATGACACTGCCACCAGAGCGCTTCCGCACACATCAGCGCGACGCGCTCAGCGCTGACCAGTGCAGTCACACGATCCACGCCTTCTTCAAATTCATTTGTATCCATGTAGTCGGCGTACGCGCGAAACGACGCATTGCGCCACGCGGTGTGAGGTGAATCCGGTCTTGGTCGTCGCCGGCCCCCAAGCTCAGGCAGCCAAACATACTGCACCCCCACCGCCGCAAGCGCATCGGTGAGCGCCGCCTGGTTGTACTGCGGATACCGGCGCGAGCCAGGAAAGCGTCGTACGTCTGCGATCGCCGTGATCTCTCCGCTCTGCAGTAACTCGATGAACTCTTCGAGCGGACGAGTCGAGTGGCCGAGCGTCCAGATCGTGCGAACAGATTCGGGCATCGACAATCAGAATCGATCAGCTGCGCCCAAGTCTGTCAGCCTGTGCTACCTCCGCCCGCGCAAATACCTGCTCTCCGGGAAATTGAGCGC
>JBGSWX010000214.1:0-1683 GCA_041751695.1 Burkholderiaceae bacterium
CGCGTCCGGCCGCGGCTCACGCAACGCTTCGTCGTTCATGCCGCTTCCGCTCAGGCCACTTCCACGTCGGCGATCAGCGGCATATGGTCGGAGCGCTGCGACCACTCGACACCTTTGGGCACGTGCACGTCGTTGACCTTGAATCCGCGCACGTAAATGCGGTCGAGCTGCAGCCACGGCATTACGCTCGGGTAGGTGCGCGCCGTGTGCGAGCGCGGCAGCTCCTTCCACGGCACCAGGCGGTCGCGCAAGCGTGGCTTCGACTTGCGGCGATTGAAATCCGATGCCGCTTCGAAAACGTCGAGCTCGCGATGCAGCACGTCGTCGACGCCGCGCTGCCAGTCGTTGAAATCGCCGGCGATAATCAAGGGGGCCTTCTTTGGAATCTCCGATTTCACAAAGTCGATCAGGAACTCGGCCTGCCGCACGCGGCTGCGCCGAATCAAGCCGAAGTGCGTGTTAATCAGATGAACGTCGAGTGAACCCTTTGAAGTCTTCACCTGCGATACTGCGTGCAGCAGCCCGCGCTTTTCGAGCGCGTGATCGGAAATGTCGTGGTTCAAGTGCCGCCCGATCGCATGGCGCGAAACGATTGCGTTGCCGTGATGCCCGTGCGGATACACCGCGTTCATGCCGTACGCCCGATGCAGGTAGTTGCCGGTGCACAGAAAATCGAGCTGCGTACCCTGCGGATAACCGTTGCGCTTGGCCATGCGGTCGTTCTTGTCCTGCACTTCCTGCAGGAACACGATGTCAGCGTCGATCGAGTGCAATGCCAGCTTGACATCGTGAATGCGGACCTTCCGCAATCCGGTGACGCCTTTGTGAATGTTGTACGTTGCGACTCGAAGCTTCATCGGTGGAATTCTGTCAGCGGCGCAGTTCAAAGTAAGCGTCGAAAAGCAAGGGATCGTCAAAGTGGCGCCGACCCACGAACGCCGTTGCATGATGTCCCCACTGGCGCATTTGCCCGGCGGACTCGATGCCCATCGGCCAGAAAAACCAGCGCTCGGCGCGTTCGCTGCCGGCAATCAGGCCGTCTTCACCGTAAGCACTGCGCGTGCCACCCGCGCGACGGGCCAGGTGGGTCAGCGCGCTTTCGTCCTGCAGGGCGTAGGGAATCGCCGCCGCGACTTCCGCTTCGGCGCGCAACTGTACGCGTTGCAGGTAATGCGTGCCGGACTCGATTCGCAATACGACTCTTTCATTTGACTGAGCCGCGCGCACGGTTTGTGGAACGAACAGCCCTTCATCGAGCGTGGCAGGCAAATCGCGCGCCTTCACTTTCTCGGTAGGAAAGAACAGGTGGTAACAGCCACAGGCGTGCATGCTGTCATAAACCAGCGCTTCGCCGGTGCGATCCACTGTGACGCGCCAGACCACGCCGTCGATCTTGCCTGCCAATAAATCCAGCGCACCGCGACTCGGGCGTTCGCTAAACCAGAATGTGTAGACCAGCTGCGGGTAAATCAAGCCGCCGATCAGCGTGTGCGTGAGTCTTGTATAGACCACGGGAGCGGCGATCTCGACTGTGATGCGATCACCGGCGTCGAGCGCCAATGCACCGGGTTGATCGAAACCGCTGGCAACGTCGATCTCCAATACCGGTGCATGGCGATTCACGAGCGCCGCCGCTTCGGCTGGCGACCACTGCGGAACGCCGAGCGCGTCGAGCGGCAGTCC
>JBGSWX010000215.1:0-6360 GCA_041751695.1 Burkholderiaceae bacterium
ATCCAAACGAAGAATGCCGTTCCCACAAGGAAGACGATCGATTCGTACATGTCTAAAACACGTAGAAGCTGATGAGGACCGGCAGTTTCCCACGCTGCTGTCGGTAGTCCTCCCAGCGTCGATTCCGGACCAAGGAAGCGCCTACACAGGACACAGCGTCAAAGTTGAGCGGCCCGCCGCCACCGATGCTCGGAGACAGAAGCCGCTTGCCCGCGGGTCCGCTCGAACGCAAGGGCCTCCGCGCTCCCGAAAGCGATATCGGGTCCGCCTATCGGAAACTTCCCGAGGAACCGGGGGAGCCTGACGCTTCCAATTGATCACGAAGGCCCTGCATGTCAATGAGTGACCACACATCTGTGATCTTCCCGCTGACAATCCGGTACGTCGCAAAGTCATACACCTTCATGCGCTTGCCGGTAGCCGGAATCCCTGCAAACTCGCCTCGTTGAGTCCCTTGCAGAGTGACTCGCGCAGCGAGTCGGTCATCCTGCTGGACGATGTCCTCAATTTCGAAATGCACATCCGGGAAGGCGTTGAATAGTGATTGTGCCCGCCCCTTCAAGTAGTCCAAACCCGCGCCAGCGAGGACTCCCGGAGTCATGCTATGGACCCTCGCATCGGCTGCGACGAACCGGGCCAGCGCTTGTGGATTATGGGCATTCCAGACCTCTTCCGTGTAACGGGCATATGGAAACGGCACGCTGTCCGCCATGGTTCTATCTCCGCGATGGCTGGTGGTTGACGAGGCCCAACGTTCGACATGAGCGGGTTAGATGCCAGACGCTCAGGAGCACACAAAGGCCTCCCCGGTGTAGGCCACATTGCCTAGGAACCACTCACTGTGATCTTTGGTGATCACGAAGGCATTGCCTCCCGCCGCGCCAACTTCGTTTCTTAGGTTTGTCTCGCCGATCGCCTTCATCACCGTGGCGTTCTTGCCCGTAGAGAGGATTCGATCGTTGTACTGAGCAACCTTGACAAACCGGCACGCCCGCGCTTGCTCGGCGCTGATTAGTCGAACTCGGGAACCAGCTTCAGTAAGGGGTGGCGCACTTGCACATGCGGCAAGGAAAAGTGCCAGTAGCGAGCAAATCGCAGCCGAGCGAATTCGAACCTGGCGCATAAATCCCTCCAGAAGAAACAGCGTGGGATGCCTCAGCCAGCAGCATAGGGCCGTGGATCTCCACGTGGGCCGGAGCAACATACAACTGGTTCACCCAGCTGACCCTGTGTTCCCGCGAAGATGCAAGGACGCCGACCACCGACGCGTCAAGCTCGGCCACCGTTATGCCATCCGACGAATGAGCGACTGAGCCACCCACTGCCGAACGTCCGAGTCGGCGTGCGCGGATGGTGCGTACGGCAGGAACGCCTTGCGCGAAGATAGCAACACCTCGGCGACTTGCGCTGCTTTAGCGGTACACGAACGAAGCAAGACGTTCATGGGGCATAACGTCCGGTATCAGCCGCGGCGCGAAGCGCGGTCGGCTGCATGCCAAAGTTAGACGACTTCGATCTCATCGTTCCTGCGTGGACCGCGAGGCGGCGCGTCATCATCGCCCGTCCTCGGACGCCCTCGCTACTGAGAGTAAAGAGAGCCCTCAAGGTATTTCAGACCCGAATCCGGGGCAATCGTCACGACGCGCCTACCCACCCCGAGGCGTTCCGCGATACGCAGGGTCGCCCACACGTTGGCACCGGCGCTTATGCCGCCGAAGATGCCTTCCTCGCGCGCGAGCCTGCGCGCCGTGGCGGCAGCGTCGGAATCGGTCACCGAAATGATCTCGTCCATGAGATCGCGCCGCGTAATGGCTCCAACAGTGCCCGCGACCAAGCCTTCGATGTGGTGACCGGTCACCGGTCCGCCAGACAGAACGCGAGCGCCGTAGGGTTCCACGGCGACGCAGTGGATGGATGGCAGTCGGTGCTTAAGAATCTCAGCATTGCCGGAAAAACAACCGCCAGTGCCGACGCCCATGACGAAGGCGTCGATCCTTCCTTCCGTGTCGCGTAGAAGTTCTTCCGCCATCGTGTGATAGCCGGACCGATTGTCCGGGTTCGCGAACTGCTGCGTCCAAAACGTCCCGGGCTTCGCCGCGAGCTCGCTCGCGCGCGCCTCCATCGCCGCACGAAGCTCGCGCGTGATGAGGCCCCCCTCGCTCGGTATCACCTCGACGTCGGCACCGAACGCCCGCATCGTGGCGAGCTTTTCCCGAGCGATCGCGTCCGAGCTCACGAAGCGGGCACGATAGCCCTTGACCGAGCAGACGAGCGCAAGCGAGCTGCCCGTGCTGCCGCCGGTCAGTTCGACCACGGTCATGCCGGGCAGGAGCTCGCCGCGCGCCTCGGCGCCTTCCACCATCCTTCGCGCCATTCGGTCCTTCATGCTGCCGGTGGGATTGCCGCCCTCCCACTTGACCCACACCTGGGCGCTCGTGGAAGTCACCAGAGCCGTGAGCCGAATCAGCGGCGTGTTCCCGATCGAATCGAGGATGGTCATGGCAGCACACTATCGCGCTGGACGAACCTGCGGCTGGCAAGGCCAGCGACAGCTGGATCCCGGCAACTGTCCGGGTCGAGGATCATGGCGCCACTCTTCGAATGACGTTGAATTTCTCATCTTCAGCGGGCGCTTGGAAGTACGCTGTGATTGCATCGAACTCAGCGTCCGTGGTCCAGGCGGAGCCGGCGGGAAGTGCTTCGCTTCTCTGCCTCAGCTGGCGCTTACAGAGATCATCAGAACCGTCTATGAAATGCAGTTCGTGCTCGACGTTGGCGCCCTCAAAGAGTTCTCGAAACCATTGACGCTGAGCTTGGGTGTTGCCGGGAAAGTCAAGGACGACCGAAACTCCTCTCGACAAGAGATCGCGGATGTGAAGCGACAAGACACCTCTCACTCGAGCAGAGTACTTGACGAAGTCTTGGATGCTTCGGATCTCGCCGGGATACAAAGCGCAAAGGAATTCGTCTTGAACGAGGAGGACGGCGTTCTTCGCCCGAGCCAACCGCGTCGCGTAAGTCGACTTCCCAACGGCCATCTTCCCGCACATGAAGTACAGCCTCGCCTGCTCCTCTTTCATTTTTCCCCAAGGCTCTAACGTCCGGCTTCAGACGCGCGTGTCGCGTCGCCCTGCAAGCCGCTGTTAGGTGGCAGATGTCCTGGTACCGGCCGTCTGATATGCCACTGCGTCGCCTGTTGAAAGGTGTGGCCCGTGCGGAGTACCAGCGATTCGTCCCAATGCCGACCAACCAATTGGAATCCCACCGGAAGCGCTTCGCCAGTCGCTCCACCGGGAAGCGTCAGGCTCGGGCTGCCGCTCATGTCAAAGGGCGCCGTAAATCGCACTCGCGCGTAGCGCGCGTCCGGATCGTTGGCTCTCTCGGCCAGAAATGCCAGAGTTGGTGCGGCGCTGTTCATCGCCGGCATCAGCAACAGGTCGGTGTCGCGAAATAACGCGCGGAGCTGGCCGCTGAATGCTGCGCGCCGCTGCAGGATCTTCGAGAGAGCAAGTCCATCGACGTTGCGACCAATGGTTAGAAGTCCGGCCAGAACCGGACCGTACTCGCTCGCGCGCGCCGGAAACGTGAGCTCATGCGCGACAGCTGCCTCGACTGCGCAGAGCACTACCGCGTCCCGTACGATTTGATCCGGCGGTGGAAACACTACATCGCGCAGTTCGGCGCCCAGCTCTGCAAAGACCGCGGCGGCGTCCTCCGTAACGCGCACCATGTCCGCGTCGGCGCCCGCCGCTATCAGCCCGCGATCAATGCCGATGCGGATTCCACGCACACCACTGTCGATATTCGCGAGATAGTCCGGTACCGGATCCTGCGATGCAGTCGGATCATCCGGGTCGGCACCAGCGATGGCGCCAAGCATCGCCGCCGTGTCGGCGGCGCTGCGTGCCATCGGGCCAACGTGGTCCATGGATTCTGCAAGCGCGAACACACCTGCGCGACTGACACGGCCCCATGTTGGCTTGAGCCCGGTAATCCCGTTCATCGTCGACGGAAAGCGGATTGAGCCCAGCGTATCCGTGCCGAGCGAGCCGTAGCAGAGGCCCGCCGCCGTGGCTACCCCGGACCCGCTCGACGAAACACCGGTCCAGTGCACTGTGCTCCACGGATTCACGGGCGGCTGGACGGAAGGGTGATGCACCGAGAAGGCGCCCTCGGTCATCTGCAGCTTGCCGAGCAGCACGGCGCCCGCCGCCTTGAGGCGCGACACGACGGTCGCGTCCCGTGCGGGCACAAAGTGCTTATGCATTGCCATGCCGGCCGCAGTGGCGATGCCCTTCGTATGGCACAAATCCTTCACGCCGATCGGCACGCCATGCAAGAGACCACGGTGCAGACCCCGGGCGATCTCCCGATCGGCCTCTGCCGCTGCCTGTAGGGCAATCTCACGCGTGACGGTGGCGTAGCTTCTCAGCCGACCGTCGAGCTGAGCAATTCGATCCAATAATGCGTGGGTCACCTCTAACGACGAGACTTCGCGCGCCCGGATTCGCCGGCCGACTTCGATGAGATTCAGATAGCAGAGATCGGTGGTGGTCATTGCATCGGGATGGTTTTCGCGACATGCCACCTAACGACTAAGTTGAGCGGCCCGCCGCCCCAACGCTCGCCGAGAGAGAACAGCGCCGATCGGCGGGGTCCGCTCGAACGCCGGGTTAGGCCGCAGTTTGTTTGCGATTCCGACGTTCATCCAAGTATGCGCGACCTTGCGATGAAACCGAGACTAGCGCGCCGACGCCAGGCTGGTGCCCGTGAGCGAGAAGGCCGCGAGTGTTTGCCTCTTTCCACACAGGAAGTTTAGGACAGGAGGTTCGCCATGCCTCCATTACCTCTGCATAGGGTCACGGGTGAGCTCCACTCCACTCAAGCAAGTCAAGGACCAGCGTGTCGACGGGATCTGGCACGGCACGGCTCCTTATCAATACTCAATTCGGCCAAAAGCACGTGAATCATTTCGACGATACGCGCGTTGCGCGGCCTAAACGCCTGAATTAAGCCGAACCGCGAAGCGGCTTCGGCTTGAATGAATTGTTAGGCACCATCGGGGTTGTTCTCTTCTACCCAGGTACGTACCGCCGTGTGGTGTTTATAGACAAAAACGACCATGGCCACGCTGGCGGCTAGGAAAGCACTAGCAGCGAGGATTGAAAAATGCCAAATGAGCGTGACAAAGCTAACAAGCAGTAGGAAGCCTCCGAGGATGAAGATTAAGACACCGACGCCAGACCCCTGCACCTTCGTAAAATGACCGTGCGAAGCGCCGCCGTGAAAGGAGTACACCTCGCCTACTTGCCAAAGCGCAAGCCAGACAGGGACTGCCAGAGCGGCACAGAAGAAAGAGGTGCTTAAGGCAAAGCTCTTGAGGCCGATCTGGGTGAGGAGAAAGACAATGGCGGTTGACAGGCCAGCCCCGCCGATAGTTGTACCTCGCGTTTTCTCCCAGTAACGCTCATCTATCCGCCGAACTACAGGAGCTATGGCTCGTTCGTAGTGATCTTGGAATGGCGATCGATTGTCCATGGTGTCTAACGTTTGACATGAGGGGCGGCCGCAAGTGGGCGAAGCCCGCTTGTGGACGTCCCCTCGATGGAAGCGTGGGCCTCGGGTTCGTGGCAAACCACTTCGATGTTGTGCCCGTCCGGACCAATGACGAAAGCTGCATAGTAGTTCGCGTGGTAGTGCGGGCGCAGACCAGGCGCACCATTGTCTTTGCCACCCGCCTCCAGGGCCGCGCGATAGAACGCTTCGACTTGCTGGCGATTCTCGGCTTTGAACGCCAAGTGAAGATGCGCCGGCTTCTCCTCGGTTTGGTAGAGGCACAATGAAGCCTTACCCTTTGGGCTAAGCTCGACACCGTACGTCGGCGGCCCCTCCGAGACAACAGCTACGCCGAGCGGTTCGAGTGCCTTGAGGAAGAACGCTTTGCTCGCTGCATAGTCGCTGACTCCGAATTTGACGTGGTCAAACATGAGTTCTCCTGAAGTGTGTGGGCGCGAGGCCTAACGTTCGACATGAGCGGCAGCTCGATGGAGGGTTAGACGACACTGCTGGACGGCCCAACCAACCCGTAGCGCACTGCAGGCGCAGACAGGTCAGCGCAGCGACGCCAAGTGCGTGGCCAGCGACTCGATCTCGGCGTTGCTGAGGTCGGCAAGGAGCGGATCCGGCTTCGCGGCGGTTCCGTGCGACCGGGTGCCGCCTCGCATCAGCTGCAACGACCAGACCGTGTAACGCGCCTTTTGCCCGGCGAGCCGTGCCGCGCCGGCGTTCGTCCCCTGCAACTCCGGACCATGGCAGTCGGCACATCGCAAGCGATCAGCCAATGCGCGGCCGGCATCGCTG
>JBGSWX010000216.1:0-4674 GCA_041751695.1 Burkholderiaceae bacterium
GCAAGTTCATCGCGATCGGTCTCAACTTTGCCGATCATGCAGCCGAGTCCGGCGCGCAGGTGCCGAAGGAGCCGATCGTTTTCATGAAGGCCACGACCTGCATCACCGGGCCGAACGATGAAGTCGTCATTCCGAAAAACACGACCAAGACCGACTGGGAGGTCGAGCTTGGCGTCGTTATAGGCACGAAGGCGCAGTACGTGCCGATGGAACGCGCGCTTGATCACGTGGCCGGCTACTGCATCGTCAACGATGTCTCGGAGCGGCAGTTTCAGCTCGAGCGCGGCAGTCAGTGGGACAAAGGCAAAGGTTGCGACACCTTTGGCCCGATCGGCCCGTATCTTGTGACCCGCGACGAAGTGCCCGACCCGCAGAAGCTCGACATGTGGCTCGACGTCAACGGCCAGCGCATGCAGCGCGGCAACACATCGACGATGGTGTTCGGCTGCGCGCACTTGGTCAGCTACGTCAGCCAGTTCATGACGCTGATGCCGGGCGACATCATCACCACCGGTACTCCGCCGGGAGTCGGCATGGGAATGAAGCCGCCGCGCTACTTGCAAAGCGGTGACGTGATCACGCTGGGGATTGCGGGGCTGGGCGAACAGCGGCAGAACGTCCGCGCCTATTCGTAGCGATGGCAGCGAAGTCTGTGAAACCGGAAGTATTGGCGGTCGCACCCCTTTACAAGCCAGCGCAAGCGGCGCTCCAAGCGACCTACACGACGCATTTGCTGTGGGACGCTAAAGACCGCGACTCACTGATCGCCGAAGTGGCGCCGCGCATCGACGTCGTTGTCACCAGCGGGGGTGGTGCCGGTATTCAGCGCGCGTTGATGCAGCAACTACCGCAGCTCAAACTGATTGCGTGCTTCAGCGTCGGACTCGATTCGGTCGACCTCGTCGCTGCGCGCGAGCGCGGCATCGCAGTGACGAACACGCCCGACGTGTTGACCGACGACGTCTCCGATCTCGCGATCGGATTGATGCTCGCTAGCGCACGCCGCATGATCGCGGCGGATCGGTTTGTGCGCGCCGGGCGCTGGCTGCAGGGAGGATTTCCGCTCACCAGCAAAATGAGTGGCAAGCGGCTCGGCATCGTCGGCATGGGCCGCATCGGGCAGGCCATCGCGCGCCGTGGCGCCGCGTTCGATATGCAGATCGCGTGGCATGGACCGTCGGCGAAGGATCTGCCGTATCGCTTCGAGCCGCGGCTGACGGAACTCGCGCGCTCGGTGGATTTTCTGGTCGCGGCGTGCCCCGGGGGCGCGGCGACGCGCGGGCTGATAAGCCGCGAAGTTCTAACCGCACTCGGTCCGAAAGGAATTTTCGTCAACATCTCGCGCGGTTCGGTTGTGGATCAGGAAGCGATGGTCGAGCTGCTCGTCAGCGGCCAGCTCGGCGGCGCCGGACTCGACGTGTTCGTCGACGAGCCGCGCGTCCCGGAAGAGCTATTCAATCTCGACAGCGTCGTACTGCAGCCGCATCAGGCGAGTGCGACCAACGAAACGCGCGGCGCGATGGCGCAGCTGGTGCTCGACAATATCGCTGCCTACGCCGCCGGCCGGCCGCTGTTGACGGCCGTCAACTGAAGCGCGATTACGGCTCTGTGGGCTGTCGCACACAATCCTCTGAGTCGCCCCTGCCGCGGCGATATAGGCGGCTTCCTCATCGAAGTTAAGCAGTGCTTTGCCCAGCCCTCTAACGCGCATTTACCTTTCACTTTTTGGTCAATGCTCCAACCTCGTCGTCACTCGCAAAGTCGCCCGCGTCAGCCTCTTTTGAGCGCGGTGCGCACTTCACGAATCTGCCACTCATTGATCTCTACGAAATCTTGGATAGCTTGCGCTCCTAGAAATGATTTGCTGCGCTGTGTTGCTCCCACCAACTTCTCCAAGCGAGCTTTGACCTCATCTTCAAGGCGAACCGTCATCGTGGAAGACATATGGAAAACTCTGAGTTGGATGTACACGTCTAGCACAGACGGAATGCCCTGCAGTGCGCCGGATGTGCGTTTCCGCGACGTTAGTGAATTTTCAGCAACGGCCACGCGTATTGACGAATATTGCTTGTTCCTTGCGCCGACTTCTCATCTGGTTAATGCCCGACCTACGCGCAACGATGCGCCATGGTCAAAACGAGATTCGATGCAGTTCTCACAAGCCGCGCGCTGCGATGGTCAGTCGGCTTCGCGATGAGCTTGTGTGTCAACCTGAACGGCGCCAGCGCGAGCGGAGCGCGCACCGCACCGGTCACGTTGCGACTCGAGCCCTACGTCATCCTGCAACAGGTCGCGCGGCAGATGAACGTCACGCTGCGTCCCGACGTGCCGCTTCCAAAAATATTCCTCGAAAGCAACACGCCGCTGCGGCAGTTTCAGCAGGCGATCGCGCCGCAATGGAAGTTCCGCCCGCAAGTATTCGCCAACGCCTACGCAGCCGAGCGCAACGAGATTTACCTGAGCGATGACGCGCGCTACTACAAGAAGCGCAATCGCACGCTCGACGACTCACTCGCGCATGAGTTCGTGCACTACATTCAGGTGCGCTATCGCAACGACGATCTTGCAGACGAGTCGTGCGAGACAGAGGCGATCTCGCAGCAGTTGTCTTTCATCGACAACAATGCGCCAACGCTTTTGGCCAGCGCCGGGATTTAGCTTCAGCGCCGCGCTAGGAAATCGCTCGCCTGCATGGTTCCACCACCGCGGCAGCATCAGCCAGCCGCGGCGGCAGCGCATGCTCTACCTCATCGTCCCGGCTGCGCAGTGGTCGGGTCGATCACGGCGGCCACCGGCGTAATGCGGTTGGCCGGAAAGCCCGACTTCTCTGCGTGGCTGCGGATCATTGCCTCGTTCGGCGCGGTGTAGACACAGTAGATTTTGTCACCGGCCACGAAGCTCTGGACCCATTGGATGTCGGGACCCAGTTCGCGCAGCACGCGGTTGGATGTTTTCGCTGCTTCGCGCAACTGGTCCGGGCTCATCTTCGAGGCACCGGGGATCTCGCGCTCGATCACAAAGCGCTGCGGCGGCGTGGGCGTGTTTTGTGCGACGGCAGCGGTGGCGCTCAACGCCAGGGCGCAGGTAATCAGGGTGCGTGCAAACATAGTTTCGTCCTTGCAATTAGGGTTGATAGAAGTACGGGTCGAGCACCGATACCTGGGTAATGCGGCCGACCGGCAAATGGTTTCTGTCCGCCACCTTGCGAATGGCCTCTGGCGCGGGGGCGTCGTAGATGCAGAAGGTCTGCTTGCGGTCCGGGCTCACATAGGAGTGCACCCAGGTCACGCCGTGCTCTGCGTTGTTGGCGATCACACCCGCCACAGCGCGGCGGCCGTCGTCATTCATCGGGATTGCAAGTCCGTCGGGGAAACTTCGTTCGATCAGGTAGCGCGGCATCCTGGTTCTCCTTGTCGTAAGTCGGTCAACGGCGCGATGCCGTCTTCGACAAGGTTGACCGAATGCGGGAAGCGAAACGTCGGCAGGATTGCCTAGTTTGGTACCGGCGCTTGCCCATTTTTAGCCGCGAGTCCGGCGCGCTCGGCCGCTTGGATCGCCTCCAGCCGCGAGTCCACGCCGAGCTTGGCGAACACAGCCGCGAGGTGGTGATCCACCGTTCGCACAGAGCGGTGCAGGCGAGTAGCAATCTCGGCGTTGCGCAGCCCCCCGCACAGCAGTTGCAAGACCTCGAGCTCGCGCGAAGTGAGGCCGAAGGCTTGCTCCCGCGTCGCACGCCGTGCCCCGCGCGTTACACCGCGCACGCCTGCTTCGCGAAGACGCCGGCGCAACGCGTCCGCAGCGGGCTTTGCACCGAGAGCGTCGAACATTGCCAAAGCCTCGCTTTGGGCGGCAGCGTCGCCATCGACCAGCGCGCGTGCCTGTTCGTAAGGGCAGCCCAACTCGGCCCACACGGACGCTGCCTCGCGCCAGCGTCCGGCAATTTGCAACGCATATGGCGCGGCGCAGTCGTCGGGAGTTGGTTGACGTCCGCCGCTGCGCCAGCACCAGTAGGCAAGCTCCCCGATGAACCATGGGTGTTTCTTGGTCAGGGCGAGTGGCAGCGCAGCTTCCGCTTCGCGCCTGGCGGCAACTAGGTCTCCTTGCTCGAACGCCGCTTCGGCACGCGCGGCGCGCACCGGCGCCAGCCGCTGCAATGTGCCGCTGGCATTGGCCAACGCGAGCGCCCGGTCGAGCGCGTCGACGGCGCCGGGATCGCCCCTGCGAACGCGCAACCGTCCGAGCGCAATCAAGGCCATCACGTGAGTAGTGCTCTCCGACTCGGCCCGGGCGATCGCATCACTGGCGTGCGCTGCGGCGTCGTCCCAACGCCCGCGATGCAAGTCGCACAGAGCCATCCAGGCCGTGGCGTAGTGAGTTGAGCTGTCGCGTTCCTGGCTGGTGGCGTACGCGATGTTCTCGCGTAGCCAGAGCTCGGCCGCGGCGAAGCGGTACAACTCGCCGGAGCCCGAGCCGAGGTTGCCCAAGGTGGTGGCGACAAGTCCGTGCAACCCAAGTTCGCGGGCCGCGGCCAGCGCCTGCACCATGTGCTCGCAGCCAGCTTCGTAGTCGACGAACATCATGGCCGTGCCCAGCACGCTGCGTGCGCCGGCCATCACGCGGCGATCGGCCACCGTCTCGGCCAGCGCGAGGGACTTGCGCGCCCAGGCCATGCTC
>JBGSWX010000217.1:0-2922 GCA_041751695.1 Burkholderiaceae bacterium
TTCATGTCCGCGCTGTAGCCGCCGCCCTGGACCATGAAGCTCGGAATCACGCGGTGAAAGACGGTGCCGTTGTAGTGGCCGCTCTTCACGTACGACAGAAAGTTCTCGACGGTCTTGGGTGCCGCTTGCGGCGCGAGCTCGACGACGATCGTTCCTTCGCTCGTCTCCAGAGCGACGCGCGGCGCCGGCATTTGCGCAGCGGCAGCCAAGGTGAATAAGAACGACGTTGCGGCAAGTAAGTGGCTCAGCTTCATGCGGTTCCTTAGTAAAGTAAATGAGCTCAATATTCAGCGCGAATTTTCTAGCGATTGCGCGCCTTCGTGACCATCTCGCGCGTCAACGCAAGTTTGCTCGAAAGCGACCGGTTGGTCGGCTGCAGCGTCGATGCGCGTTGATACGCATCGGCAGCCATCTGCAAATAGACATCGCCCAGGTTCTCGTGCGCGGTGGCGTAGTCCGGCCGCGCAAAGAGCGCCGTTTCGAGCGACTGTCGCGCTCGATCGAGCTGGCCGTCGGCGGCGTACAGAACCGCGAGGTTGTTGTGTGGTTCGGGAAGCTCCGGAAAATCTTCGGTGAGCTGCTGAAAGACGGAGCGCGCACCGTCGGTGTCCTTCAGGTCGGTCAGTATCACGCCGCGCACGAAGCGCATCTGCGCATCGCGCGGATTCTTTACCAGGTGCAGATCGGCGCGCGCCAGCGCTTGCTTGCCCTGACCGGCGGCAACCAGCTTGCGCACCTCTTCCAGCGGCGTCGGCTCGGCTCTCTCGATCGAAATATCGCCGACGGCCGGCGGCGGCACGGGCTGCGCATGCACGAGCCCGGCGAGGCCGAGCGCGACAACAACGAGAAAGCGGATCGGAGCGAAAACGGACATTGAAATGCGCGCGCGAATCGTCATTCGGCGCGTGGGTGCTCGCTATACTGCGCGCGATTCTACAACCCGCCCCGGTCTGACTCCCCTGCCGTTAGAGATTCACAACACGTTGTCGCGCAGCAAGCAGCCGCTGCAGCCGATCGTGCCCGGCCGCGTCGGTCTGTACGTGTGCGGCATGACCGTGTACGACTACTGCCATCTGGGCCACGCACGGCTGTTCATGGCATTCGACATGGTGCAGCGCTGGCTCCGTACGCTCGGGATCGAGGTCACCTACGTGCGCAACATCACCGATGTCGACGATAAGATCATCAAGCGCGCCGCCGAGAACGGCGAAACGACCGGTGCGCTGACCGAGCGATTCATTGGATATATGCACGAGGACTTTGCCGCGCTCGGATTGCTCGAGCCCGATAGCGAGCCGCGCGCGACCGAGTATGTTCAGCAGATGCTCGGACTCATCGAGCTGCTGCACGAGAAGGGATTGGCGTACCAGGCCGACGACCCCGCAGGCGAGGGCGACGTCAACTTTGCGGTGCGCAAGTTCTCCGGCTACGGCAAGCTGTCCGGCAAGTCGCTCGACGAGCTGCGCGCCGGCGAGCGGGTCGCAATTGAGCGCAGCAAGCGCGACCCACTGGACTTCGTGTTATGGAAGCACGCCAAGCCTGCGGAGCCGCAGTGGCCGTCGCACTGGGGGCTCGGGCGGCCAGGGTGGGCTATCGAATGCTCGGCGATGGCGAGCGAAACACTGGGCAAGACGTTCGATATTCATGGCGGCGGGCCGGACCTGATTTTCCCGCACCACGAAAATGAAATCGCGCAGAGCGAAGGCGCCAACGGCGTGCCTCTCGCCAACGTCTGGATGCATTGCGGCGCCTTGAGAGTCGGCCAAGAGAAGATGTCGAAGTCGCTCGGCAACATGCTGACGATCCGCGAAGCGCTAAAAAAATACGACGCTGAAGTGCTGCGGTTTTTTCTGTTGCGGCCGCACTATCGCAGTCAGATTGCGTTCACCGAAGCGCTCGTCGACGAAGCACGCACGGCGTTGAGCCGGATGTACACCGCGCTGCGCGACACCAGTGCCGACGCCGAGCCGCTCGATTGGAACGAGGCGCACGCACGCCGCTTCTTCGACGCGATGAACGACGATTTCAATACGCCGATCGCAGTGGCCGCACTGTTCGATCTCGCCAGCGAAGTGAATCGAGCCCGATCGCCGCGCCTTGCGGGTCAGCTGCGTACGTTGGGAGGAACCTTGAGTCTGCTGCAGCAGGAGCCGAGTCAGTTTCTGCGCGGCTCCGACGACGACACGGCCGGGATCGAGCTGCTGATCACTGTGCGTGCGACCGCGAAGAAGGAGGGAAACTATCCCGAGGCGGACCGCGTGCGCAAAGCGTTGCTGGACAAAGGTATCGTGCTCGAAGACGGCCCGAATGGAACCACGTGGCGACGAAGGTAGACGCGCCCGCATCGGCTCCATTAGCGGCGCGCGTGCCCGGCGTCTCGCCGGTGTACTGGTCTAGGGCGAAGCGCGCCTTGGCCGCGAAGGACGCGACGTTGAGCGGCATCATCCGTGCAAGTCCCCGCGTCATGATGGAATCGCGCGGCGACGCGTTCGTCACCTTGGCGCGATCGATCGTCGGGCAGCAGATTTCGGTGAAGGCCGCCGCCGCCATCTGGCTGCGCTTTTGCGCCGCGTGTGGCGAAACCACACCGAAAGGCGTTCTGCGGCGGCGCGCGACCACCTTGCGCCGTTGCGGACTGTCCGACCGCAAGGTCGAGTACATCCGCGACCTCGCGGCCCATTTCGTCAGCGGTAAAGTGGATCCGTCGCGCTTCGGCGAGCAGGACGATGAAGACATCATCGCCGAGCTGGTCGATATCCGCGGCATCGGCCGCTGGACCGCCGAGATGTTCCTGATGTTCAATCTGCTTCGGCCCAACGTGCTGCCGCTCGACGATCTGGGCTTGCTCAAGGCGGTCAGTGTCCATTATCTTGACGGCGCGCCCGTGCTTGGACGCGCAGGCCGAGCGCAAGTGATGCAGAT
>JBGSWX010000218.1:0-2588 GCA_041751695.1 Burkholderiaceae bacterium
ACCGGCCGAAACCGCACATCGGGGTTTCGCGCCCACTACGGAAAGCGCGCCAAGCAAAAAATCGCCCGTAACCAATTGCCGCAACAGAGAAAACTGGAACCCACCACAAACCCTCGCGTCATGCGTTGGGTTTACCGGCTATTACGCCGATCAAGAGTCGGAGAGCTATTACGCGCAGCAGCGGTATTACCGGCCTGGGCTGGGCAGGTTCAACAGAATCGATCCGTGGCAAGGCGACACGAACAACCCGATCACGCTGAACAAATATTTGTTCGCAAATGCGAACTCGCTTCGATTTATAGACCCCGATGGCCGGATGGGCATGGAGTCAGGTCTGACGGACCTCGAATTCGCGGCGGCGGTCGCCCCGGACGAGGTGAGTCGTCGAACCATTCAAGCAGCGATGGCCGATCAGGTTGCAGGCCGTGAGCCGCTGGGCGTGCAGGCGGCGGGTGGGGCGCTGGTCGGAATTGGCGAGCTTGCTGTTGAAGGTGCGTCCGCAACGGCTGAGCAATACCTTGTCTCAAGCCGTGCAAGGCTGGGCGACCCGACGGCCATCGGCGCGCAAATCCGTCAAAGCGGTCAGGTATTGGCGGCGTTGGCCGATCCGGCGCAGACATACGGTCGCCTCGTCGATGCGCAAAGTCAGGTCTTCAGCGACATTGACGCGCAATGGGCAGCCAGAAACTACGCTCAGTCGGGGCGCATGTTCGGCAAGCATGTGGCGGGACCCGTGCTGTCGGCATTCGCGCCGCTTGGCAGAATCAAAGGGCCTGAACTTCCCGATGCGCCGAAGATCGGCGCACTTCGCGCTGAAGCCGTCGGCGAAGGCAACGGTCACGACCTGCCACCGGCGCAGATGGTGCACGAGCCGGGACAGGCACCTACCGTTTCAGCGGAAGGTGGGATGCCTGCCGAAGTATCCGCAGCTATCAAGTGGGTTGATGAGGGAGGCGACCTTCGAAATGGCGGCACGGCCGGCATGCGACCAGATGCATATCGTTACCAATCCAGCGCGCCGGGGGCGAGATCAAATGCAGAAACTGGTCGATCTCAGGCACCCTATTTAGAGTTCACAGATTCATCGGGCAACATTGTCGGAGCAAAGTTTGACGGTGTCTCCGGAACAGAGTTGATTGATAGGAAGATGAACCCCGTGTTTTCTGCGAAGGCTATCGATCAAGCGCGCCGTCAAGCGGCAGTCGCTCAGCACCATGGACTGCAGGCTGTATGGGAGTTTCCGTCTCAAAAGGCTGTCGATGCGGCGGATAGATTCATGGCGACCAACAAGCTAGAAGGCATCACCGTAAGGTTGAAGGAGGGGCAGTGAACAATTACGAGCCGCTGTGCATCGCGCTTGTCGACGCGCTGTTGGTGTTTGAGCGATCAACTCCGAGCGAAATCGACTCGGACCTTGCGGTGCGTGCGATGGAGAACATGAGTTCGAGTTTGTTGGAGTTGGATGCTGACGACCAGCGTGAATTGCGACTGAGATTCGTCGACATTGCTCGGCGTTCCAGCGATGCGTCCTACAAAGCGTTTGTCGAGGCCGTTCCGGATATGCTGGGCTTATCCGAGTGACTGGGAACAATTCTGCGCCGGTCTTATTCCAGCTCACGAGGAATCCCCAGTGACCCAACCCCCATCAAGCGATCGCATCGCTCGCCTCGGTGCGGCGTTGTCGCACTTGCGGCCGAGCCAGTTGGGCTGGATCGAGGCGGTAGTGGATCAGTTGCAGCGGCCGTGGTCGTTTGAGCGCTGGGGTGGTTCGGATTTGGTGACGCCGTGCGTGCTGGAGGATTTCGGCGATGCGTTGCGCATCCATCACTGCTTTTCCGCCGAACCGTTCTCCAAGGACAAGTTCGAGTACGCGCTGGAGCGGGTGCTGACGCTGTGCGGGATTGCCGCGGAGCGGGTGGCCAGCCGCACGAATCCGGGTCACGACATCACGATTCGCGATGAGCGTTTCTCGCTGAAGACGCAAGCCGACAAGGGCCTGAAGCGAGAAGGCATCCACATCTCCAAGTTCATGGAGTTGGGCAAGGGCAGCTGGGGCGATCAGGAGTCGGACTTTGTAGCTTTGCGCGAGCGCTTTTTTGAGCACATGTCGCGCTATGACCGCATTCTGACGCTGCGTCGACTGGCGGGGACGGCGGCGTCGCGGGAGTGGGAATACGAGCTGGTCGAGATTCCCAAGACGCTGTTGCTGCGGGCGCGCGATGCGCGTCTGGATATCAAGCAGAGCAGTCGCCAGAAGGGTGCATTACCGGCGTACTACCGGGTCGAGGAGCCGCACGAGAGTTACGGCGTCACCCAGAAGTTTGCGCTGTATTTCGACGGTGGCGGCGAGCGCAAGCTGCAGATCAAGGATCTCGACAAGGCGCTGTGCCAGGTGCATGCCAGCTGGCGTTTCGAGGTGCAGCCGACGACTACAGCGCCAGCCCGATCGTCTGTCCGGAAAGCCGCTGCTGGGCGAGCGCCGCGTAATCGGGCTTGAGCTCGATGCCAACGAAGTGGCGGCCGGTGTCGAGCGCAACAGCACCAGTGGTGCCCGAGCCCATGAAGGGATCGAGCACGACGGTATCGGG